>JAHHTM010000349.1 GCA_020024675.1 Muricomes sp. | reverse complement strand
TGTCACCAGTTCGGAAAAAAAGTCTGTATGGAAGGAGTAGAAACAGAAGAGCAGAATGCCATTATTCGAGATACAGGATGTGACATGATCCAGGGATATTATTATTATCGTCCAATGGAACTATCACAACTCTATTGCATGCTTAGTACAGAGTTTTCACACGAATTGGAATAAAATATGAAAGAAGGAGTTCCATCACCAAAATGAACCGCTCCCCGTCAAGTAGACAATCAAAAAATAAAACTTTTCTGCCAGTAGCACCAGCTGCTGGCAGTTTTTATACCGCCTGTAAATATATTTCGTGTTTTTCCATAGGTGTTAATACACCTAAATTCCTTTGTAAACGTTTGGTATTATAATACTCTATATAATCAGCAATCATTTTAACTAATTCTTTTCTGCTGGTAAATCTTTTTCCATAATAACGTTCTCTTTTAAGAATTCCCCAAAATCCTTCCATTGGTCCATTATCAATACATTTCGCTACTCTTGACATGCTTTGTTTCATTCCTGCCAATTCTAACTTTGCATGAAATACCCGATTCGTATATTGAAATCCTCTGTCACTATGAAACAGTGGATGTGCATCAGGATTATCTCTTACTGCTGCATCAAACGTTTCAAAAACCAATGCATTGTTGTTGCTGTCATTTATGACATACGATACAATTCGCCTGTCATACAGATCCAGAATCGCACTCAAATAAACCTTGTGTTTTTCCAACTCAATATAATAATGGAATTCCGTTACATCTGTTAGCCATTTTTCATTTGGTCTTTCAGCAGTAAACTCACGGTTCAGGATGTTTTCCGCTATGTATTGTGGATTTTTTGCCTGTCGTGTACATCCGCTATTAGAGTACTTAATCGTGGATTTGATGCCGTATTTACGACATATACGCAAAACACGTTTATCATTTACTGATATTTCATGGTAGCGTTCAAGGTCATCTCGAATGCGACGATAGCCTTTGTCCGGTGATTCGGAATGTATTTTTTCTATTTCCTCAGCAATACGTTTATTAAAACATTCATTTAGAGAAGGTTCTCTATGGAGCCATTTATAGTATGCTGCCCGTGATATTCCTGCAAACTTACATAATGCTCTTATTGAATAATGATGGGTGTCGTGTTCTTCTTTGATTGCCTGATATACATACTTATGGCGTACCAGACTTAGCCCCGCCTCCTCCCGATTTCCCTGAGTTTTTTTAAAAAAGATGCCTCCATTTCAGCCTGAATTTTTTCAGCTTTTAAGAGCTTTACTTCTGCCCGCAATCGTTCGAGTTCATTCATATCATCTGGGCTTTTATGTTTTCCACGCTTATCCCTTAAAGCTTCCACACCACCTGATTCATATTTAACGGTATAATTGCGTGCCTGCTGATAAGAAACCTGATATTTTTCGGCTGTTTCGGAATAATTATGTTCATGAGAAATACAATACTGTACAATCTCAACTCTTTCATCAAATGTTGTTTTTCTACCTTTGGTCATGATGGCATATCCTCCTGTTCTGGAAGCTTTGAGCTTCTCATGACCATTATACTTCAAAATCCAGTTCGAAAGTTGTGTAGGGGAATGAATTCCATATTTTTTACAGATTCCCATAGTAGAATCTATACCTGTCAGATAGTCATTTACGGCTTGTTCCTTTAATTCTTTTGAATAGCACTTATTTCTGGTTCTTATAAAAGCCTCTGAGC
>JAHHTM010000348.1 GCA_020024675.1 Muricomes sp. | reverse complement strand
ACCAATTAATGGTCTTGACCCACAAGGAATTGCGGAAATTCGTGATATGATAATAAGAATGAAAGAGGAACAGAATATGACAATCATTATATCAAGTCATATTTTAGAGGAACTCTCAAAAATGGCAACACATTATGGAATTATCAATGAAGGAAGTCTTTTGCAGGAGCTTACCAGAGAAGAATTAATGTTGCGTTGTAGTGAGCGGATGGAAATCAAGTTGGATTCACCAAAAGATGCATTGCCAGTGTTGGATCGAATGGGATTTAAAAATTATCAGGTAATCGATAAGAATACCATTTATATTTATGAGCGTTTAGGTGAAAGTGCAGAAGTTAATATGGGACTTTCACAGGCAGGGATTCTTGTAAAAGAAATTGGTATTACAAGCGAAGAACTGGAGAATTATTTTTTAAATCTGACAGGAGGTGCTCTCAATGCTTAATATGATTCGTATGGAATTGTATCGTATGTTCCGAACAAAGAGCCTTTATGTTATAGGGATAATCTTGATGGCAGGGATTGTTTTCACAACATTTTTGTCGGCGGATGAAATGAAAACTTATACAATGGAAGAAAAACAAGAACAATATGAATATGTGACAGGACAGAAAGATGAAGAGCAAATAAATTTTGGAATGGAGGTTACTGTTCCAACAGAACCAGGGAAAGATGTTACGGTATTTGATTTGTTTTATGCAAATCTAACTGGAAAGTTCATTGCACTATTTATTGTTATTTTTACAGTGTTGTATTCATCAGCAGATATGACAAGCGGGTATATTAAGAATATTGCAGGACAAGTTAGAAATAGAGGTGGTCTTGTGATTGCAAAAGCTGTTTCCTTGTTTGTTTATAGTGTGCTGATGATCCTATTTTTTGCTGTAGTACAGGCAGTTAGTAATGCGATGTTCTTTGATAAATTTGTTTGGGGTTCGTGGAAGCAGTTTCTATTATATGGTGGCATTCAGATATTCCTGCATTTTTCCTATGCACTAATTGCTATGTGCATTACTATTGTGTTGAGAAACAATGTGATTAGCATGGTAGCGGTAATCTGTATGTGTATGAACATATTGGTAATGTTTTATGGTTTCATAGATAAGGTAATAGCAAATTTAGGATTTAAAGATTTTCACGTGATAAACTATACAGTAAGTGGTAAAATGATGTTACTTCCTATGAATGTTACAGCAAAAGAAGCGTGGCTTTCGTGTGCTGTAGCTGTAGTATTTATTATCGTTACACTTGCAATAGGAGGAATGGTTTTTAGAAAGAGAGATATTTAAAATGTATATTGTGACTGGAATCTTACTATTCCTAGTGCTTTTTCTTAGTTGTATATTGATAAATAACAGGCGGCAGATAAAAAATATTTGCCGCCAACTTCGTTTTCTTGAAAAGAATGAAAGTAATATGTTGCTTACAAAAGAATCTCAAATAGGATGCATTGGAGAATTAGCTGATTTATTGAATTGCCTGTTACAGAATCGAAAAAAAGAGCGTATTCAAAATATGAAAAAAGAACGAATGATCTCAGAGATATATACAAATCTATCACATGATATTCGGACTCCACTGACCTCTTTGGACGGCTACTTTCAACTTTTAGAAGAGACAGAAAATGAAATGGATCGTAAGAGATATTTAAAAATAATTCAAGAACGAATTGCTAGTTTAAAAGAAATGTTGGAAGAGTTGTTTAC
>JAHHTM010000347.1 GCA_020024675.1 Muricomes sp. | reverse complement strand
AGTCCAAAAAGCAACGCTGTTGACAATGTCTTTTTGCACCGCTCTATATTTCTTGCTGCATAATTAAAACTAATGATAGGAACAATACAGGTTTGCATGGCACCTAATGGAATAAAGAAAAATGTCTGCCACTTGTAATAAAGTCCCAGTGTTGTCACTGCCTGATCTGAAAATTTTGCCAGGATCATATTCAATCCAAAAATATAAAATGTATAAGCAGACTGCATCAAAATATTCGGCAGCCCCAGATGAAATATCCGCTTAATGTGATGTGCATACAGTTTTTTAGACGGTATTTTTCGGAACCCTTTTTTTGAAACAACAAAAGCTGCTACAATCTGTCCGGCAACTGTAGCAACTGCCGCACCTGCTATTCCCATTTTCGGAATTCCAAATAATCCAAATATTAAAAGGGGATCTAGTATGATGTTTGTTACAGCCCCTAATATCTGAGCAAGCATCGGTGTTTTCA
This sequence comes from Muricomes sp., assembly GCA_020024675.1. GTDB lineage: Bacteria > Bacillota > Clostridia > Lachnospirales > Lachnospiraceae > JAHHTM01. Next base: position 1,263 of record JAHHTM010000347.1, on the reverse strand, counting down.
TATTCCCTTCCGCCTGCAATACTTTTGTCCATATACTCTCTAAAAACAATCCAAAACTAAAAGTACAGACAATTCTTCCATATACAATTACATCTTTAATAACAGTTGCAGAATCTGATGATATTTTTGCATAGACAGGCAAAAAAAACCAACATCCTACTGAAAAAATAATCCAGACACAGAGGATAAGTGGTGTACCCACACCTGCATATTCGTCCGATTCTTCTTTTTTATTAATTCCAAGTTTTGCAGCCATAACCGTGTTGATTCCAACGCCAAGTCCTACCGCTAAAGCTATCATCAATAATTGAATCGGATATACGATCGATAATGCTGTTAAACCGGTTTCTGCGTATCTGCCTACAAACAGACTGTCTACGATATTATACAACGCCTGTATGAGCTGTGCGAGCATGACAGGCGGAGCAATTTTAAATAAGATCTTGCTGATCTTTTCCATTCCAAAACTTTGTAATGTATCCATAATTCTCCATCTCTCTTTTTCCCTTTATATTTCAAAAATCTTCAAAGACATTTTACACATTTAAGGTTTATTGTCAATGGATTCCACGAATTTTATATGTCTACATTTGCAATAGATTTAGAAAAATGTACCAATCAACTAACATTGTTCTTTTATTCTTCAAGTCCTGCTAAAAACAATTCATAAAAATCATCATTCCATCCAAGTTTCGGCGAATTTTCTCCACCACCATTTGTGCTTCTTTTCATGGAAGCATGGAACTCATCTCCCGCACAGATAATATCCATCTCATATATCTCGTATCCGTATTCCCTGCATACTTTACAAAAAGCTTCTAATGGTTCTTTTTCTGTTTTTGTCTCTAAAAACTTCCTTTTCACCATTTCATCTTTACGTGCTTTTCTTTGAAGTTCATCTAATTGTTCTAAAATTTCCATATTCACTTCTCCTTCCTATGAAAATTTTTTTATTGTTTCATGCAGAAATGATTTTTATTGTAATCAATCATACCTTCTTTTTTCATTTTTCCAAGCTCTGTAGAAAGCCCACTTCGATCCACACTAAGATAATCTGCCAGCTGCTGTCTTGTAAATGGGATATCAAATTCCAAACTATTTCTTTTCTTTGCTTCTTCTGATAAATAAGAAAGGATTTTCTGCCTTGTACTTCTCTGTCCCAAATATAAAATTTTTTCACTAAAGGACAGATTCTTTTCTGCTATATCAGCCAATAAATTTCGCAACACCCTATGATGATGTTTACAATTCTCAGGACAGATA
>JAHHTM010000346.1 GCA_020024675.1 Muricomes sp. | reverse complement strand
GACAGAAACTGTGGATTGTTGTTATGGAAGCATTGTGTATCAAAGTTGCCTGCCTTTGAAGATGTACATTTTCAGGTTCTGTCTCAAGAGCTTTTTCTATTGCTATAGAAATTCGTTCTTTCATTTCTGCTGCCGCTGCCTCCGTAAACGTAACAATAAGCAATCGATCTACATCTACAGGATTTTTTTTATCTGTCAGCATTGTTATGATACGCTCTACAAGTACTGCTGTTTTTCCGGAACCTGCTGCTGCAGATACAAGGATATTACGCTTTCTAAGTTCAATTACTTTTTTCTGTTCTGTTGTCCAGTTCACTCCCATTATTTCTGCTCCTCTTCAAGATTCCGTTTTATTTTTTCTAAAATTTCTTCCACACTTTGTTTACTGATTTTTTTATAATCACATCCTTCTATCGCTGGGTCAAATCCACAGATATCCTTGTACGGACAATAATCACACGCTGTGATACCAGAAATTTCATACGGCCGCACCGACATCTCTCCTGACACAATTTCTTCTTTAAGTTGCTTTTCTTTCACTTTTGCATAAGCCAATATATCTTTAAATTCTTCTGGCATTACTGCTTTTGAATTTGCACTTAAACTTCCGTCTTTTTTTATTCCAATAGGAATATAATTAGATGTTCCATGTAAGTCATGTTCCAGATGCTCGATTACATTCGGATCTGCATTCACAAGACCATCTAAACGTAGTTCTTTTAATATTGTACTCTGTGTATCATTTCCTTTATCAACAAATGGATCCTTCATACGATAATAGAACATTCCTGCCGGAATTACTTCTTTTCCTAATGATCGTTTTTTTTCTATTTCAAGAGCCGCATTTAAATAAATCAGAAGTTGCATTTGCAATCCATGATAAAATGAATTCAGGTCAAATTGTTTCATACCTGTTTTATAATCCACTACTTTAACATAAACATTATTGTCATCTTCGCAAGTATCTACTCTGTCAATCTTTCCACTTCTGAATTTTATTTCATATCCTACTGGTTTAAAATCACCTTTTTCCATCTGTTTTGCAACTGCCCATACTGAGCGATAAACCAGATTTTTAATACGACTAATCATATGCTTGTTACGAGCCGTACTAAAAAGCACAGAATTTCCGCACTTTTCAATACTCTTTTCTACACTTTGCCCTACAATTTTTCTGCACAGTTCATCATCTTCTATCATCCATGATAATCCTGCTTCTTTTAATTCTTCCCCGTAAAATTCCATCGCCTGATGTACAATATTTCCAAGATCAACTGGTGCAAACAGGTACTCTTCTCTTGTCGAAAGTGCAAGCCCATAATTTAAAAAATGTGCAAATGCGCATGATGCAAACTGTTCCAGACGAGTTACACTAAATCTAGACATATCTTTGTATAGATTTTCTGCCTGTTCCACTGTCAGCATTTCTTTTTTCTTTTTATAGAAAGCCGCATCCAGAAGTTTTTTTCTTTCCTCTTCATGATTCTTTATATAATAAGAATACAACTCTTTCCATTCTTCTGTAACACCTTGTTCTCTATTGCGAAGCCCCTCTATCACATATTCCAATACAACCGGATTTGTGAGTTCCTGCTCTCTAAGAGTTCGTTTTTCTTCATCTACTATTTTCATCTTTGGATACAATTTTTTTATTTCCTGTATGATATATGCCGGACGAAGACTCTTTCCTTCTGCAGAAACTTTACTATAAGAAAGGAAAAGATTTTCTGTTGGTTTTGTCAGATTCATATAC
>JAHHTM010000345.1 GCA_020024675.1 Muricomes sp. | reverse complement strand
CAAGAACCTATGACGTGTACGAAGAATCTATACCAATATCAGAAGTAGAAGAAGGACATATTGTAACTGTTACAGGAGGAATTTTTGGAAAAATACAAGTTGGCGGTGGTAAAAATATGCAGATTACCACTTTGTATTTAAAGGATCTTACAGGTACATTAAAGGTAGTGTGGTATAGAATGCCATTTCTTAGAAATACATTGTCAAAAGGTGGAGTGCTTACTTTAAGAGGAAGAATCATACGTAAAAAGAATGATCTTGTATTGGAACATCCGGAGATTTTTTATCCAGCAGAAAAGTATGTGGAAAAGAAGGATACTCTTCAACCGGTTTATCCACTTACAACAGGGCTTACAAATAATATTGTAAAGAAAGCAATGCTTCAGGCTGTAGAATTTCTAGACTGTAAAAAAGAGTTTCTTCCATTAGAAGTTTTGGAAAAATATGATTTAGCAGAATATTGCAAATCACGAAGAGAAATTCATTTTCCAGGGAACAAAGACAGTTTTATGTATGCCAGAAAGAGATTGGTTTTTGAAGAATTTCTTACGTTTATATTATCTTTACGGATGATGAAAGATCGTGGAGAGAAAAGCAAAAATCAATTCACGTTTAGAGAACAGCCACGAATAGATAAATTTATCAAAAATCTTCCATTTGAATTAACTGATGCGCAGAAAAAAGTATGGAATGAAATAAAAACGGATATGTCAGGTATCCATACAATGTCACGTCTTGTTCAGGGAGATGTTGGTTCTGGAAAAACAATGGTAGCATTTCTTGCAATGTTATTTTCTTCCTTAAATGGATACCAAAGTGCATTGATGGCGCCGACAGAAGTTCTGGCCCGTCAACATTTTGAGACGATCAAAAAGCTGATGGATGAGTATAAACTGCCGATAAAAGCAGAATTGCTTACGGGTTCTATGACAGTAAAGGAAAAGAGAGAAGTTTATACAAATATTGAAAGTGGAACAGTGGATTTTATCATAGGAACCCATGCGCTGATACAGGACAAAGTTAACTATGCAAATCTTGCACTTGTGATCACGGATGAACAACATAGATTCGGTGTACGTCAAAGAGAAATGCTTGCGGGAAAAGGGAATATGCCACACATTTTAGTTATGAGTGCAACGCCGATTCCGAGAACACTTGGGATTATCCTTTATGGTGATCTGGATATTTCTATTATAGACGAACTCCCCAAAAATAGACTTCCTATCAAAAACTGTGTAGTTGATACAGGGTATAGAAATACAGCTTATAAGTTTATGGATGGTCAGATCAAACAAGGAAGACAATGTTATGTGATTTGTCCTATGGTAGAAGAAAGTGAACATTTAGAAGCGGAAAATGTAACAGATTACGCAGCATTGCTTCGAGAATATTTTCCCACATCTGTAAATATTGCTTGTCTTCATGGAAAAATGAAGCAGGCAGAAAAAGATGAGATTATGGAGGCATTTAGCAAAAATGAAGTCCAGATTCTTGTATCAACTACTGTAATTGAGGTTGGAATTGATGTTCCAAATGCAACGGTTATGATGATAGAAAATGCGGAAAGATTTGGACTTGCACAACTCCATCAGCTTCGCGGACGAGTCGGAAGAGGAAAACACCAATCTTATTGCATTTTTATGAGTGCCACAAAATCAAAAGATACAAAAGAACGTCTTGAAATTTTAAATAAATCAAATGACGGATTTTTTATTGCTTCGGAAGATTTGCGTTTAAGGGGGCCTGGAGATCTT
>JAHHTM010000344.1 GCA_020024675.1 Muricomes sp. | reverse complement strand
CAGTTTAATCAATGTATCATACTCCTTTTCCTCTATTGATAACATTATAATTTAAAGGTATAATTAATTCAATGGGAGGGATACAAATGAAAAAAAGATATTTCATAATTTCAACGGCGCTATTCCTTTTAGGAGGATTTTATTTAAGTACTACAGAACTGCCAAAAGGTTTTTCTAAAAACAAATTACTTAATCTTTCTAAAAAATTTGTGCTTAACCTGAATAACCATAACTATAGTCAATGCTATAATTGCTTTAATAATACGATGAAAAGAGCTATGTCTCAGGAGAAACTTACAGAAATATGTGAACCGGTTTTACAGAGTCTCGGCGACTTTGTACGCTTTAAAGGCTTTACTTTCTCGCCGGTAAAAGAACATAATTCCTCTTATGTCGTATGTACAGTAAATTGTGTATACACTAAAGGTACCGCATCTTTCTTAATCTCCTATACAAGTGATATGGAAGTCGGCGGACTTTACATTAAATAAAAATGCTGCATATACTGCAGCATTTATTTTTTTCCATATTATTCACATCACTATGTCTATAACTTAACGCTTCTCTTCGTTTTATCCACAATACATGCAATTGATTATGGATAAATTACAGATTTATTTCCAATTCTACAGGACAATGATCACTACCCATTATTTCAGTGTGGATTTTTGCATCAACAATCTTATCTTTCAGTCTGTCACTTACGATAAAATAGTCAATTCTCCATCCTGCATTATTCTTTCTTGCATTAAAACGATATGACCACCAGCTGTATATACCTGTAGCATCAGGGTAAAGAAATCTAAAAGTGTCAACAAAACCTGCATTTAACAGTTCTGTCATTTTCTCTCTTTCCTGATCGGAGAATCCTGCATTTCCACGATTTGACTTTGGATTTTTTAAATCAATTTCTTCATGTGCAACATTCATATCACCACAGATAATTACAGGCTTAACCTTATCCAGTTCACAAACGAATGCCCTGAAATCATCTTCCCACTTCATTCTGTAATCAATACGCTTTAACTTATCCTGTGCATTAGGCACATAAACATTTACAAGATAAAACTTTTCATATTCTAAAATAACTCCTCGCCCTTCATCAGTATGTGAGCCAAAGTTAATCTGCACAGATAACGGTTCTTCTTTTGCAAAAATAGCTGTACCTGAATAGCCTTTTTTCTCTGCACTACTGAAATACTTTCTATACTCGGGCATATCAATTTCCGCCTGACCTTCCTGCATCTTTGTTTCCTGCAGGCAGATAAAGTCAGAATCAAGTGAATTCATTGACTCTATAAATCCCTTACCGAGACAAGCACGAATCCCGTTTACATTCCATGATACTAATTTCATTTTTTCCTCCTGTATAACTGAATATCTATCTTTTACCCTTATTTTCTGATTCTAACACAAGGTTATATTCATTACAATTTTAAATCCCCTTAATGTATTACAAAAAAGAAAAAGACGATAACAAAATCGTCTTTTTTAAACCGGCAATGTCCTGCTTTCCCGGACAGTCTCCCGTCAAGTATCCTGAGCGCTGGAGAGCTTAACTGCTGTGTTCGAGATGGAAACAGGTGTATCCTCTCCGCTATTATCACCGGATTATTATTAAGAAAAAAGAAGTCTTCCTGACTTCCTCTACCTTAGAAGTGGTTAATCACTTCATCTATATATATGATAAAAAAGGAAAGGTATAACCTTCCTTTGAATGAAACCGGCAACGTCCTGCTTTCCCGGACAGTCTCCCGTCAAGTATCCTGAG
>JAHHTM010000343.1 GCA_020024675.1 Muricomes sp. | reverse complement strand
TTTCAGGATGGTTAGGTTTATAATACTGTGCATTAAAAGGAGCATCCAGGAAGGAGAAGTTAGGGAAAAGTCTCTTTGCAGATACTCTGCATGCCAGCTTGAATAAATCATAGTTCGGATCTTCCGGATTATAGCTTACCCCTTCTTTTACTTTAAAAATCTGAATCGGGAATATTGGTGTCTCACCATTGCCAAGTCCTGCTTCAGTTGCAAGCATAATGGATTTCATTACAAGTCTGCCTTCTAAAGATGTATCTGTACCATAATTCAGTGAACTGAACGGAACCTGTGCACCGGCTCTGGAATGCATTGTATTAAGATTATGAACCAGAGCTTCCATTGCCTGATATGTTTTTCTCTGGATTTCTTTATCAGCAAAAGATATCGCTTTCTTTTGTATTGAATCTACAGCTTCTGCAGGAACAATCTTTTCCAGTTCTTCTTTTTCCTTTGCTAAATAATCATTATCCCATGCCATACATGGATACATTCCTGTTTCTTCTTCTATTCTCTTTCCATTGGCTTTTACAATCTCTCTGGCACTTTCCATATCGTACATCACTTCGATAATTTTGCCCAGATTATCCCAATATAATTTTTTGTATGATTTTTTTACTCCGGGAGCCATACTGTAATCAAAATTAGGCACAGACTGACCACCATGCTGATCATTCTGATTAGACTGAATTGCAATACATGCAAGTGCTGCATAACTTTCTATATCATTAGGTTCTCTAAGATGTCCATGTCCTGTAGAAAAACCGTCTTTCAGTAATTTTACCAAATCAATCTGGCAGCATGTCATAGTTAAAGTATAAAAGTCCATATCATGAATATGGATGTCTCCATTTTCATGTGCCTTTGCATATTTAGGATCAATTACATACATCTTATAAAATTCTTTTGCACCTTCGGAACCATATTTAAGCATAGTTCCCATTGCAGTATTTCCATCAATATTTGCATTTTCTCTTTTTACATCATTTTCTGCAGCTTCTTTAAAAGTAAGATCTTCATAGATATGCATAAGCTTAGTATCCATTTCTCTTACTCTTGTACGTTCTGCACGATATAAAATATATTCTTTAGCTGTTCTTGCATGTCCGGATTCAATAAGAACCTTCTCTACTGCATCCTGAATCTGCTCAACTGTAGGTGTTGAATTATGACAGATTTCCAAAAGATAAAGTTCTACCTGTTTCGCAAGATAGTCAGCCATTGCTCTATCTGATCCACCTAAAACCTGTGCTGCTTTAAAAATCGCCTGTGAAATTTTATTAATGTCAAAATCTACGGTTCTTCCATCACGTTTAACAATCTTTAAGATCTTATCCATTTTTCCTCCCTCTATAACACACTATATATTGTGGTTGATACACTTTTATCGATACTGATTATACTATTTCTCAAATTCATAGTCAATAGCATAATATAAAAATACCCATAAAAAACCGGTCTGAAACAGACCGGATTTTTAAAATGTACTTAACTGTACATATGCACAACATTACTTTGTATGAATTTTTTCATAATACTCTGCACGTAACATAGACTTGCGTTGAAGATTAATGTATCTTCCATTCTTTTTTCCGGCATTACGCATAAGCCCTTCGCTTGTAAATCCCACCTTTGTATATAAAGATGCAGCAATTTTATTACCTTCAAAAAAGTCTATGGTTACTCTTTCCGTATGAAGATTCAGAAAAGCATAATCCAAAATTTCTCTTAAAGCTTCTTCGCCATACCCATGACCTCTGTCTGCCGGATCTGCAATATA
>JAHHTM010000342.1 GCA_020024675.1 Muricomes sp. | reverse complement strand
CATTATGACCATTTGCAATATTCATTGTGTCAGGACAAATCTTATTTCGCCAATATATGGACCTGATCTTCTCAGTAAACTCCTTCTTAATTTCAGCGGTAACGTTTATGTTTTCATAAAACTTTTGCTTAGGAATCCTTTTATTAAAAAATGTCTTGCTTGGAATGGTTAACATATCCATTCACCTCTGCATTTCTTAGAAGATTTTCAAATCAATTCTGTAAATCAAATCATTAATATCACTATAACGCCTGCCTTCAATGATCCTTCGTATACTTTCATGCGTATTGAAGGTATACCATACTTCTTCTGTATCGTATCTCCAAACATAACAATTGCTTAGTTTATGGTCTTCATATTTGGCTTTTTTGCTAGAATTCTTTGGAGAGTATTGTTTATAGGGCGTACAATGATCAAGCAAATGTGCCATCGTCTTTTTACCAGTCAAATCGTATAACAGTTTGCTAACATGTGTTTTTGTAAGGCCACTTAATCTGAAATTCATGACTGCATCACACAAGGCCTTATAGACTGCTGAAAGATCTCCACCATTTTCCAATACCTGATTGACAGTATCTAAAAATACTCGTGCATTTGCAGACAATCTATCCGGATATATCCAGTGTGAAAAATAAAGTGTTTTCAGAACATTATTGTCATAATCAGTTTTTCCCGGTATAAATGGACATGTACCCAGCATAAATTTATTTTCACAATCGATAACTAACAAACACGGATATTTTATAGTCTTATAGATTGTCCGGCAAATGCGATATAAGTCATCGGGTCTGCTAATTCTCAGATTGATAATCTGCAATTCTTCATATCGCACCTTCTCGTTTTTGCAACTTACAACATTTATAATTTGAGGCCTTAGTGAAGCAACCCATGTAAGCCGATTTATACTATCACCCAGATTTTTGTTTTCTTTTGTATAAAAATGTTCTATAGGAATATCTCGATTATATAGGCAAGCAGGTGGAATTGCTATTAAATCAGTCATTTGATTTCACCACCAAAAAACAAACTAGCTCAAAGTCATCGATTCCTTTGAGTTCGGAAAGAAGCGCAGAAGTTCCTCCTGTTTTAAACAGGCTGTCAATATCACTTTCTTCTTTTGCTTCAATGATGGATGCAATGGCATTTTGCAACAGTGAAGAATAGTGCGACATATCCCTTCCATCTCGGGTTTCCTTATTAAACGGGCGATATACTTCCGCAATCGGCTCCGTTTTGCCTTTACAAAGGTAACGCATCTTGTCCAGCATCTGCTTTGGAGACAGGTGGTCACAGATAACTTCTCCATCATTGCTGATGTAGACCATGTAGAAAGGATGCAGACGGTTCTGGTTATCTATGTTCACACTGTTAGAGCGATTTTTAAGCACATAGATCACACCAGCCGGCATATCCTCCCCAGCGGCTACAACAGAATGCAGACCAGACGGTGTTTTATCCAGATCCGGATGGTTCTTGATATATTCCAGCAGATCCAGACGAAATTCATTTAGGCCCAGATCCATAATGGAAATTCCACTGGACATTTCTTCAATATCCACAACTTCCTCTTTCAGCTTTTTGAGCTGTGCTTTCCGATACTCCAAATCCGTCTTCTCGTCATTGCTGATGATGTTGTCATCACCGGTAGCTGTCATATTGACAATTTTCATCCGGGTTTCGACCTTTGCTTTCAGATCGATATATTCGTCCAGCGTCACATCCGGCCAGAAATTCACCAGCTGAACAACAGAATTTTTACTGCCGATACGGTCAATACGGC
>JAHHTM010000341.1 GCA_020024675.1 Muricomes sp. | reverse complement strand
CAGCAGTAGTTGTAGGAAAGAAAAGAAAAAACAAATAATTTGTAAATTAAAAATTTAATAAGTAATTGTTTAAAAGGCGAAACTTTAAGGATAATCAAAATTTAGTAGGGTCCTTCCGTGGGGGCTCAAATTACTCCAAATGATAATGGGGGCTAATGTACTGAACCAAGGCATAAACAGATTATTAAGGGCGTAATCACCAATAGTGATTACGCCCTACAGTCTGAGCAGAACCTCGTACGAGGCTCTGCTTTTTTTATGAAAATCGTCTAATATATGTAAAAACAGTTGTTGAAATAAACAATACGCAGAAATATAATAGGCATAACGTGGAGTATGAAAAATGAGACAACGTAGGAGAAGAGTCAAAAGTTCGGTGGGATTATGCTAATGGTAGCAGGAGTGCTTATGGTCATTGTATGTTGTTTATGTAAGGGGACAATGGCAGGAATAAGAAGTCTCATCTTGATCCTATTGATGATTCCTGTTAGTCTTGTATCTACTTATGTGATCGCTAAGAAATATGGACGTGAAATTTAGAAAAAATTCTTGACTGTATAGTGACTACATACTTCATAATGCAAGTATAAACCAAAATGGAGGTGTTTGAATGGCTACAATCAAAGAAGTGGAAAAGTTAACAGAGCTTGATCGACAGAATATTCGGTATTATGAAAAAGAAGGGCTGATTAATCCAAAAAGAAATAAAATGAATGCTTATCGAAATTATTCAGAAGAAGATATTGTAAGAATAAAACAGATTATCTTATTTAGAAAACTAGGTGTCTCCATAGAAGAAATTCGAAGTCTTTTTGAAGGTAAACGAAAGATTTCCGAAATCTTGGATAATCAAAAAACAAAACTTCGATTTGAGGTAAAAGAGCTGGAAGCCGCATTGAAATTTTGTGATAGAATACAAGAAGAGAATTTATCAGATATCAACGTGGATTACTATTTAGATGAGATCAAGAAAGCAGAATCATCAGGCTCTGTTTTTGAACGAATCTTGGATGATTACAAAAAAGTAAGGAATTCAGAGCAGGTAAGACAGTTTACGTTCATGCCGGATAATATGTGTACGACACCGGTAGAATTTACAGAGTCTCTTTGTAAATATGGGGATGAGGAAGGATTAAATCTTGTTATCACAAAAGAAGGAATGACTCCACATTTTACAATTGATGGGATAGAGTATAAGGCTTATCGTTATGGAGTAAGACATGGCATGATGGTGTGTTGTGAGATGATGCACAAGGAAGACTATATGCCAGATCATATGTCGGAGAAGAAATATACGTATTATCGCAGAATCAGAAAAACTCTTATTGCAGGAATCGTGTGTACATTGATGTGTTTACCTACATTTGCCTTCTGGGAGGGGAAAAATAAGCTTATTGTTTTTGGTTTGATATTTTTAGGAGAATTGTCTAGTCTTATATATTCTTATTTTGCATATGGAAGAAATTTTAAAGATTGATATTTTTTCTTGAAATGGATTACAATAAATTTTCTTTGAAAGTTGTGCTTTTGAATAAAAATGGTATAATAGCAAAGAATTTACCATTATGAGGAGAATAAAATATGACATTAGAAGTCTTGTTATCAGAGTTGAAATTTGATAAGAATATTGAAAAAGCAATTATGGAAAAAATTCACAACGACAATGATGAAATAGAACGACTTTCAAAAACAGCGTATGATCAGACAAAAAATGGATTTGAATTATGTAAACAGGATCCTTTTACCAGATTAGCTGTTATAATACATCTTTTAGTAAAAACCTATGAT
>JAHHTM010000340.1 GCA_020024675.1 Muricomes sp. | reverse complement strand
CTATGAAGTAGTATCGGCTATGATCCAGGCGGCAGAAGAAATACAGGCACCGTATCATGTAGGGACGACAGTTTCAGTAGATAGTGATTTTATTGGAGGAGGTCGTCCAAGTGTAGGAGGATATATGCAACCATGGAATACAAATTTTGCAGGCATTTACAATCGTGCAGGAGTATTAAACGGTGACAGAGAATCAGCGGCTATTGTTACATTGTCGGCACTTTTTGGTAGACGCGGCGGCTCAATATGCTCTGTAGCAGATAATCTTTGTACTGGTGAAAAATTTCAAGCAGGAAGCGGTCATAATTATGCAATTGATATTGCACTTGAAGGTTGCGCAATATTAAATAAAATGGATCAGTATAAAAAAGAAAAAGGAAAAAAGCATTGGTATCCATCAATGGGAAAGGAAACAAAAAATGAGTAAGTATACAAATCCAATGAGCAGACAAGTGGAGAGTCTGCCAGAATTAATTGAACAGCAATATGAGGATTTAGAACCAAAAACAAGGACAGTTCTTACTTTTCAGGAGATATATAACATACAGAGAATTATTCTTACAGGATGTGGAGATTCTTATGCAGCAGCAATGGCTACAAAACATGCGTTTGAAATGCTTACAGGTATTCCAACAGAAGTAGTGCCAGCAATTGAATTAAGTAGGTTTTATTGTAAAAAGCATTTAGGTATCGATTGCAGAAATCCTTTAGTAATTGCAGTAAGCAATTCAGGAACAGGAGCCAGAGTTTCTGAAGCTGTACAAAGAGCAAGAAAATATGGATGTTTTGTATTAGGTGTAACAGGATGTGAAAAATCTCCATTGGGCATTAATTCTGATAAAATTTTAAAACTAAATATTCCTGCATTCGAAAGTGCGCCAGGAACAAGAAGTTATATGGTTAGTGTGATGTCATTGTTATTACTTGCCATTCGTTTTGGTGAAGTGCGTCACATGTATCCAATGACACAAGCAGAAAATTATCGTATGGATATAAAAATGCAAGGGAAAGCTTTAAAAAGTCTACTTCCAGAAATGGAAGAAGTAATAGCAATGGTTGCCGAAAAATGGAAAGATCTTCCTTGTTACGATTTTATAGGAGCAGGTTTTGATTACGCAACAGCATGGTTTGGACAGGCTAAAATTTTAGAAGCAACTGGAAAATTTGTTATGCACATTAACACAGAAGAGTGGTTCCATTTGAATTTCTTTGCAAAAGAAGCAAAAAAAATGGGAACGATAGTCATTGCCAATACTACAAATCCAGCACATAGCAGGTCAAAAGAATTAGTAAAATATGCGAATGTGTTACATAGACCACTGGTTGTTATTACGGATGGAGATGCATCGGATTTTGATAATGAAAAAGCAATTTATATTAAAGTTCCAAAACCAAAATATCCGATCACAATGCCATTAACACATTTTGCACCTGTTTGTCTGATTGCTGCATATATGTCTGAAATACTTGGCGAAAAATATGGAAGAGGAAGTGAAGGTGACTGGGCATTTAGTAAAAATGGTGCAGGAGTTACAAACAGTGAAATTATAGTAGACTAGGGGGATAAGTATGTTAAAAAAATTTAAGATATCAACAAAGTATAATGACATATACGATATTACAGAGAATGTAAAAAAAACAGTAGAAGAAAGTGGAATCAAAGAAGGAACATGTATCGTTTATAATCCACATTCAACAGCTGGAATCACAGTGTTTTCACCGTGGGATCCAGACGGTTTTATTGATTTAGATGAAGAAATTCGTAGACTAATTCCTACAAAAGTAGATTTTCATCATCAGCATGATAC
>JAHHTM010000034.1 GCA_020024675.1 Muricomes sp. | reverse complement strand
AAAAAGAAGTAGGAAAAAAGAATCTTATTCTTTTGAATTCAAACTAGCTAAGGTAAATCATACTTATCAAATGAGGTTTCATACGAGGAACTTGCACTGGCTAATAATATAAACAACTATACAATGATTGCTAAATGGGTTAGTGATTTTAGAACTGCAGGTCCTGATGCTTTGAGACCTAAATGGAAAGGCCGGAAAAAGACATTGGATAAGTATAAAGAAATCTACGATGCTAAGCCAGTTGAAGAAAAAAATGTTAATACTAGTGCTGAGATCGTAAAAGAATTAGAAGATGAACTTCTTAAGTTAAGAATAGAGAATATATTTTTAAAAGAACTGAGGAGACTGCGTTTAGAGGACGAGGTAAAAATGAGAGAACGGCGCAAATCATCAACAGTCTCCGGTAGACGATTCAAATTAAAAGATCTTCTCTCATACACAGGTATGCCAAAAGTAACGTATATGTATTGGCAGAAACAAGCCGATAGAGAAAATCCGGATAAGGAACGAGAAGAAAAGATTTTTGAAATAAGAAAAGAGAATAAGGATTACGGCTATCGTCGTATATTTGGGGAACTTCATAAGTAAAACATTATTGTCAACAAGAAAAAATAGGGACTATTGCACCAAATAGAATTGATAGACGCTTTAATATTCATATTCCGCATCAGAAATTACTACTGATACAACTGAGTTTAAATACTACAAAGTGGATTCTAAAGGGCATATGACCATGCATAAATTGTATCTAGATCCTTTCATGGATATGTGTAATGGAGAAATACTTAGTTTTGGCATAGATAAGCGTTCTTTCGCTGAGAATGTAATGGGGGCATTTTAGTAAGCAATAGAGATAACCTCAGATTGTCCTTATCGAAGAACCTTTCATTCAGATCCAGGATGGGCATATCAAATGAAAGCCTGTTTTCGACGGTTAAAAGAAGAACGAATTTTTCAAAGTATGTCAAGAAAAGGTAATTGCCATGATAATTCTGTCATGGAAAATTTCTTCGGATTACTAAAACAGGAAATCCATTATGGAGTAGTCTATTATAGCTTTGAAGAATTAAAGTCTAGCTTTTGGGGCATCTCACAGGAAGTCTTCTTTAATAAGAAATTTGAATAAATTAAACTGAGGTAAAGATGGAAGATAGCAATCGAATTGTTTTTGAAAAACACTCCAAAGCCTGAAAACACGCGGTTTGTGCAATGTGTAAAAAAATAACAAAATATCTTCCACGCTTGACAGCATATTGAATAAATGATAACATATATTATACAAAATAATATATAAATTAACTAACTACTTATATAGGTTCATAATTGGTTGAACGTTTCTACCAACTACCGTAATAGTTGACTATAAGTGTGTACAGAGATAACCTCTGTACCTACGGAAGGATACAGGGGCAATTGTATGATGGAGGCGAAAACTAATGCATGAATCTATTTTTATTTTGCGAGGAAACATTGTTTACAGTAAAAATCCAGAAGAACTAAATATTTGTGAGCATCACTATCTTGTTTGTGAAAACGGAATTGTAAAAGGAGTTTATGAGACATTGCCGGAAGAATTTGCATCATGTTCGGTGACGGATTATGAAGACCGTCTGATTATTCCAGGACTTGTGGACCTTCACGTTCATGCACCGCAGTACGCATTTAGAGGCCTTGGAATGGATTTGGAATTGTTGGACTGGCTGGATACTCATACTTTCCCAGAAGAATCTAAATACGAGGATTTAGACTATGCACAGAAAGCATATACGATCTTTGCTGAGAACATGAGAAATAGTGCTACTACAAGAGCAGTAGTATTTGCTACAATTCATCGTCAGGCAACATTATTGCTGATGGATCTTCTTGAAAAATCAGGACTTAATACAATGGTAGGTAAAGTTAATATGGATAGAAATAGTCCGGATTATCTTTGCGAAGCGTCAGCAGAAGCGTCAGCTTTAGAAACAGTTGAATGGATCAAAGATGTAATGCATAAAAAGTATAAGCATACAAAACCGATCCTTACACCTCGGTTCACGCCAAGCTGTAGTGATGAACTCATGGAAAAGCTTAAGATGATCCAAATGAGATATAATCTTCCGGTTCAGTCTCATTTATCAGAAAATCCAGGAGAAATCGAATGGGTTAAGGAGCTGTGTCCATGGTCAGAATTCTATGGAGATGCATATGATAGGTTTGGCTTGTTTGGTGTTGACTGCAAAACAGTTATGGCACACTGTGTATACTCTGATGACAAAGAGGTTCAGAGAATGAAGGATAATGGCGTATTTATCGCACATTGTCCAGAGTCAAACATCAATCTTTCTTCGGGGGTAGCACCAGTCAAAAAATATATTAAAGAAGGTCTTCATGTAGGTCTTGGAAGTGATCTCGCAGCAGGCTCAACAGAAAATATTTTCCAGGCAATGGCTCACGCAATTCAGGCATCAAAGATGCGCTGGAGAATGTTGGACGATTCCTGGAAAGCACTGACCGTAGAAGAAGCATTTTACATTGCTACAAAAGGTGGTGGAGAATTCTTTGGTAAAGTTGGAAGCTTTGAGCCAGGATATGAATTCGATGCGGTCATTCTAGATGACAGTAGATTGAAATACCCACAGGATTTGGATGTAAAAAAACGCCTTGAGAGAATTATATATTTCTCAGATGACAGAGAAATCTTTGCAAAATATGTAGAAGGTGAAAAATTATTTTAATCAAATATAAAAGTCCTAAATAACAGGACTTAAAATATTGGAGGAAAAGATATGGAAAAGGAACATATTGTAGGAAAGAGCTTAAATCGTGTGGATGCAATTGAAAAAGTAACTGGACGGGCTAAATATGTAGATGATATGACAGATAAAAATGCATATGTAGTGAAGATTATTCATTCAACAATTGCACATGGGTTTGTAAAATCCATGGATATTGCAGAAGCAAAAAAAGTGGAAGGTGTTGTAAAGATTGTTACATGTTTTGATGTGCCAGACATTGAGTTTGGTACTGCAGGGCATCCTTATTCTACAGATCCTGCACATCAGGATGTGTGTGATAGAAAATTATTGAATACACATGTAAGATACTATGGTGACGACATTGCAGCTGTTGTTGCAGAAGATGAGGTCGCAGCTGCACAGGCAGCACGCCTTATCAAGATAGAGTATGAAGAACTTCCATTTGTGCTGGATGTTGAAGATGCATTAAAAGAGGATGCACCTTTGATTCATGATGAATATGAACACAACATATTAAAGCACACCTCCGTAAATAAAGGTAATTATGAAGAGGCACGTAAAGAGCCAGGGCTTATCAAAGTAGAAGGATGGTATGAAACACCTACAGTACAGCATTGTCATATTGAAAACTTTATCTGTAGTGCATACATGGAAAAGGGAAGGATGGTTGTTACATCATCTACACAGATTCCTCACATTGTACGAAGAGTTGTAGGTCAGGCACTTGGTATTCCGTGGGGAAAAGTAAGAGTAATCAAACCATACGTAGGAGGTGGATTTGGAAATAAACAGGATGTTCTTTATGAACCACTTTGTGCATACTTAAGCATGATTTTAGGAGGACGCCTTGTTAAACTCGAAAATACAAGAGAAGAAACTTTTGTAAGTAACCGTGTACGCCATGCTTTCAAGGCACATATTACATCTTACGTAAGACCAGACGGTACATTTGTTGCAAGAAAAATGGATCTTTATTCAAATCAGGGAGCTTATGCTTCTCATGGACATAGTGTAGTTGCAAAAGCTCTTGGTGCATTTCCGCAGCTTTATCCATGTGATAACGTAGAAGGAGATGCTTATACAGTTTATACAAACAGACCGGTAGCAGGTGCCATGAGAGGATATGGTATTCCTCAGTCTATGTTCATTTATGAATCTCATGCAGACGATATTGCAAAAGTTTTGGGAATGAATCCATATGAGTTCCGTTTCAAGACATTGATGCCAAAAGGATATACAGATCCATTCTCTAAGAACTGTAATCATGAGGATACATTCCGACAGGTTATGGAAAAAGGAGAAGCTTACATTCATTACCTTGATAAATATGAGAAATATAAAAATCAGACAGGAGATATTCGAAAAGGTGTTGGTCTTTCAGTGTTCTGGTATAATACAGGTGTATGGCCGATTTCATTAGAATCTTCTTCCTGTCGTATGGTGCTGAACCAGGATGGTTCTATACAGCTTCAGTTAGGTGAGACAGAAATCGGGCAGGGTGCTGATACGGCGTTTTCACAGATGGCGGCAGAAACACTTGGTGTTCCATTTGAAAATGTACATATTGTTTCTACACAGGATACAGATCTTACACCGTTTGGAACAGGTGCATATGCATCACGACAAACTTATATTGCAGGATTTGCAATTCATCAGACAGCTTCACTTATGAAAAATCATATCTTGGATGTTGCTGTTGAACTTACAAGACAAATGAAAAGCAATATGGATATTATAAATGGAAATGTAGTGCGAATCACAGATGGAAAAGTACTTATGAGTTTAGAGGAACTTGCTACAGAAAGATTGTACAGTCTTGAAAAGAGTGAACATATAACAGCAGAAAGCACTTATCAGATTAAAAATAATGCATACTCATTCGGATGTACATTTGCAGAAGTAGAAGTAGATATTCCTGCATGTAAAGTTGAACTTACAAACATTATCAATGTACACGATTGTGGTCGTCTTATCAATCCTAAGGTGGCACAGGCTCAGGTTCATGGTGGAATGAGTATGGGTATAGGATATGGGCTTACAGAAAAACTTATGTTTGATGAGCGTACAGGAAAACCATTAAATGATAACCTTCTTGATTACAAATTATCTACAATGATGGATCATCCACATCTGGAAGGACAGTTTATTGAAAATTATGAACCTACAAGTGCATATGGAACAAAAGCTTTGGGAGAACCACCTGCTTGTTCTGTGGCACCGGCAATCAGAAATGCTGTTCTAAATGCAACAGGAGTTGCTGTGGACGAGATTCCGTTGAATCCACATATCTTGTTCAAACGTTTTAAAGAAGAAGGATTAATCTAGGATAAAGGGAGTTTTAAGGAGGAGATATAGACATGTATGATATGAAAGCATTATATGAAGCAGAGAGTGTGTCTCATGCAGTACAGTTACTTATAGAGCATCCAGATGCAGATATTATTGCCGGAGGTAGTGATGTTCTAGTACAGATGCGTGAAGGAAGACGCGCAGGAAAAGAGCTTGTAAGTATTTATGGTCTGGACGAACTTCGTGGAGTGACGATGGAAGAGGATGGAACGATTCGTATTGGTTCTCTTACAAGTTTTTCACATATTACAAAAGATCCGATTATTCAGAAATATATCAATGTTCTTGGTGAAGCTGTTGACATGGTCGGTGGGCCACAGATCAGAAATATCGGTACAATAGGTGGTAATACATGTAATGGTGTTACATCAGCGGATTCTGCATCTACATTACATGCATGGGATGCTGTGGTTGAAATTGCAGGTCCAGAAGGGATTCGCAGGGAGTCTATTCATGATTTCTACATTAAGGCAAAAAAAGTAGATTTAAGACCAGGTGAATTACAGGTGGCAATTTTGATTCCAAGAGAATCTTATGAAGGATATTTTGGAAACTACATTAAATATGCAATGAGAAATGCAATGGATATTGCAACACTTGGATGTTCAGTAAATGTAAAACTTTCTGAAGATAAAAAAACATTAGAAGATGTCAGAGTTGCATATGGAGTTGCAGGTCCAGTTCCACTTCGTGCTACCCATGCAGAAGAAGTAGGACGTGGTGCAGGTGTGTGTGAAGAAACCTTTGATAAGGTTGCAGCAGCAGTACTTGAAGATATTTCCCCTCGTGATAGCTGGAGAGCAAGTAAAGCGTTCCGTGAGCATATTGCACAGGTTCTTTGTAAACGTGCATTAAAAGAATCAGTAAGACTTGCAGGAGGTGCGATCAATGAGTAAACAGTTTAAACAAATACATTGTACAATCAATGGAAAAGAAAGAGATGTAGTAGTTGATGTAAGAGCTTCTCTTACAGATCTTTTAAGAAATGATTTTACACTTACAAGTGTTAAAAAAGGCTGTGAAGTAGGAGAATGCGGTGCATGTACGGTACTGATCGACGGAGAAGCATTTAACTCTTGTATTTATCTTGCAGTATGGGCTGATGGAAAAGACATTCTTACTTTGGAAGGTCTTATGGGACCAAATGGAGAGCTTTCTGATATTCAGCAGGCGTTTATTGATGAAACAGCTGTACAGTGTGGATTCTGTATTCCAGGATTCATTATGAGTGCTTCGGAAGTACTTGCTTCAGGTAAATTATATACAAGAAAAGAACTTCGTAAACTGTTATCAGGCCATCTTTGTAGATGTACAGGATATGAAAATATTCTGAATGCAGTAGAAAAGACGATGTATAAACGTCTTGGATTAGAACTTCCGGATTATTTACAGGATCTTTCCGTTAAATAAATCTTAGAAACTTATAGAGCAGAAGCTTGTATTTATTACAAACTTCTGCTTTTTTATATTTTTAACGGATGAAAGCAAGGCAAAACCACAGAGTGAGAAAATTTAGTTTTAAATTATTGATTTTTTTCTTATATATACATTAAATTTCACGGGCTAGAGCATCTCTTGGTCAATTTCCGGAGAATGTTACGATGATTTTTGGTAGATCTCCAGTTATAATTGCTACATTAATTGCTATATTACTTAATGTGCTTCTCCCAGAGAAAAAAGTTAAGTGTAAAGATAAATCATAAAGTACTATGTTCAAAGAATTTATAATATAAAAGAAAAGCGAGGATAAATTTCATCCTCACTTTTTATATGAACACCTATCAAAATTATAACCGAATAAAACCAATACCTATCAAAATTATAACCGAATAAAACCGATACCTATCAAAATTATTTCGAAATTCTTGTGCCAGTTTTGCCAAGAATACCATCTTTTGCTTTTTCAAGCAGTGTAATAAGTGCCTGACGTCCTGGTTTAGATTCAGCAAATTCTACAGCGGCTTGAACTTTAGGTAGCATAGAACCAGGAGCAAAATGTCCCTCTTTCATATACTGTTTCGCTTCATCTACGGAAATATCATCAAGCCATTTTTCGTTCTCTTTTCCGTAGTTAATAGCTACCTTTTCTACAGCTGTAAGAATGATAAGAAAATCTGCATCCAGTTCACGTGCAAGCAAGCTGCTTGCAAAATCTTTATCGATAACAGAGCCGATTCCTTTTAATTTGTTGCCATCTCGATAAACAGGGATTCCGCCACCACCACAGGCAATAACAAGATCGCCAGCTTCGACCATAGAGCGAATTGTTCCAAGTTCAACAATCTCTTGTGGCTTTGGAGATGCAACTACACGACGATAACCACGTCCTGCGTCTTCTTTCATGATATAACCATTCTTTTTTGCAAGTTCATCAGCTTGTTCTTTTGTAAGAAATTTACCGATTGGTTTGGTAGGGGTTAAGAATGCCGGATCTTCTTTATCTACACGAACCTGTGTGATCATAGTCGCAACAGGAATATCTGTGATTCCGCGATTTAAAAGTTCTTCGCGCAGAGCATTCTGAAGATCATATCCGATATAAGCCTGGCTCATGGCAACACTTACAGAAAGTGGAATAGTAGGCTGTGTTGGATCTTCATGTTTAAGAGCCATCATTGCGTTGTTTACCATTCCAACTTGTGGGCCATTTCCATGGGCTACAACAACTTCACAGCCTTCTTCAATCAAATCTACGATAGCAGAAGCTGTAATCTTTACTGCTTCCATTTGTTCGGCGAGATTGCTTCCTAACGCATTTCCGCCAAGAGCAATGACAATACGTTTTTTATCTGCCATTTTTTGTCCCTCCAATATTATTTAAAGATGAAGATTATTTCCCAACGTATGCGATGGCTTCAACTTCACATAACACACCCTTTGGTAAGTCTTTTACAGCTACACAAGAACGTGCAGGATTTCCTACAAAATATTTGCCATAAACTGCATTAAAAGCAGCAAAATCGCCCATATCAGCAAGAAAACATGTTGTTTTTACAACATCTTTGAAATCTGCTCCCTGACTTTCAAGAAGGGCTGCAATATTTTTCATAACCTGTTCAGCCTGTTCTTCAATTGTTGTACCAACAACTTCACCTGTTTCAGCAGAAAGAGGAATAGCTCCTGAGAAGAAAGCAAGATCGTTTACTACGATTCCCTGAGAATAAGGTCCAATAGCTGCAGGTGCATTTTTTGTATTAACATATTTTAACATTTTAATTACCTCCGGATTGTAAATAGATTAAATATCGAGGAACTTGGCATAAAATGCCATTGTCCCTCTTGAAAACTAGTTTTAATGTTCTTATTTGAATACTCTAGGTGTTGATTTTTCTTCGAGTTTCTTTAAGATATCAGCTGGATCTGCAAATTTTGCAAGGAAAATCATAGCAGCAATGATGTATGGTTTGAAACTTGCTTCTTTGTAAAGTGGATCTCTGTAACGATCGAATACAGAAGCGTCAACTTCACCTTCTTCACAGCTTACACCAGTGATATCAGCTGGTAAGCAATGCATGTAAAGCGCTTTACCGTCTTTTGTTGTAGCCATAAGTTCTTCTGTACAAGCCCAGTCTTTATGGTTTGCATTTTGTGCAAGAAGTTCTTTTTCAAGAGCTGCGATGCCTTCTGTGTCACCGTTTCCGTAAAGTTCAGTACGTTTTTCCATAGCTGCAAATGGAGCCCAGCTCTTTGGATATACGATATCAGCATCTTTGAAGGCATCTGCCATATCGTTTGTTTTTCTGAAAGAACCGCCAGACTTTTTAGCGTTTTGGGCAGCAATTTCTTCAACCTCTGGGAAAACTTCATATCCTTCTGGATGAGCAAGAACAACATCCATACCAAAACGTGTCATAAGTCCGATGATTCCCTGTGGCACTGATAATGGTTTACCATAAGATGGAGAGTAAGCCCATGTCATAGCGATTTTTTTGCCCTTAAGGTTTTCAACACCGCCAAATTCATGGATAATATGAAGCATATCAGCCATAGCCTGTGTTGGGTGGTCGATGTCGCACTGGAGGTTTACAAGAGTTGGTTTCTGTTCAAGAATACCATCTTTGTTTCCCTGAGTTACAGCATCAACAACTTCATGCATGTATTTGTTTCCTTTTCCGATGTACATATCGTCACGGATACCAATAACATCAGCCATAAATGAAATCATGTTAGCTGTTTCACGAACTGTTTCACCA
>JAHHTM010000339.1 GCA_020024675.1 Muricomes sp. | reverse complement strand
GCCACACCTGTTTTAGTGGATACACTCCCAGGATCATTTGAAATGGATCCACAGAAAGTAAGAGATGCAGTAACAGAACGTACAAAAGCAATTATTTGTGTTGATCTTGCAGGTGTGATTTATAGTCATTATGATGAAATATACAAGATAGTTGAAGAAAAGAAAAATATATTTAAACCGAATAGTGAGCGTCAGAGAAAATTAGGAAGAATTTTGGTTATGGCTGATGCAGCTCATGCATTTGGAGCTACCTATAAAGGACAAATGGCAGGGGAAATAGCTGATTTTACTTGTTTTTCGTTTCATGCTGTGAAAAATCTGACAACGGCAGAAGGTGGAGCAGTTACTTGGTCAAAGCAAGTAGTTGATGCAGGTATTGATATAGAAGGGTTATATCATGATTATATGCTTTTGTCTTTGCATGGACAGTCAAAAGATGCTCTTGCTAAAACTCAGGTAGGGGCATGGGAGTATGATATAATTGCTCCTTTGTATAAATGCAATATGACAGATGTTACAGCGGCGATAGGATTGGCACAATTAAGAAGATATTCGTCAATGCTAAAAAGGCGTAAAAAAATTATAGAAAGATACAATGAAGCATTTAGAAATTATCCTGTAGAAGTGTTAAATCATTATGGGGAAGATCATTCATCAAGTGGTCATTTATACATTGTACGTCTTCTTGGTAAAAATAGAGAAGATTGTAATAATATAATCAAAGCTATGGGTGAAAAAAACATTGCAACAAATGTTCATTACAAGCCACTTCCTATGCATACAGCTTATAAAAATATGGGATTTGACATTAAGGATTATCCGAATGCCTATAGACAGTTTGAAAATGAGATTACACTACCTCTCCATACATGTCTTACAGATGAACAGGTAGAATATGTAATAGAAGAGTTTTGTAAATTACTTAAATAGTTTGGAAGATAGATAGATTCAATTTGTACAGCATATGCTGTACAGACTGAATCTGTTTCTTATGTAAAAAATAATTTTTGGAAGGGAAAATGCAGTGATACTAAAAGAGTGGGAAGATTTACCGGATTTTATGAAATTAGATGATATCAAAATCTATTATGATATTTTAAAGCATAAAAAGCTCAGTCTTGTTTTAAAAAGAATTTTTGACATTGTAGTTTCTTTTATCATGCTAATTTTATTATCTCCAATATTTATCCTATTGTCAGTGATGATTAAGCTAGATTCGAAAGGACCGGTTTTTTATCGGCAAGTAAGAGTTACGCAGTATGGAAAAAAATTTAGGATATTTAAATTTCGTACAATGGTTGCAGATGCAGATAAAATGGGAGCACATGTGACTTCAAATAATGATAATAGAATTACTAAAGTAGGAGATAAGATAAGAAGTTGTCGCTTAGATGAGATACCACAATTAATTAACGTGTTTTTAGGTGACATGTCTTTTGTTGGGACAAGACCAGAGGCGGTGATGTACGTTGATAAATACACACCAGAAATGATTGCAACACTGCTTCTTCCAGCAGGAATAACATCAGAAGCCAGCATATTATATAAAGATGAAGCGGAACTTTTAGAAAATGCAGAAAATGTAAATGAAGTTTATATAAATCAAGTGTTACCAGATAAAATGAAATACAATTTAAAAAGCATTATGAAATTTAGCATTTGGGCCGATATAAAGACTATGTTTAGAACAGTTCTGGCAGTTCTGAAATAATATGATTTTATTAGATATAGATAAAAATATGAGGAGATATTTATGAAAGTTTCCATTTGTGTTGTTGCATATAATGAAGAGAAAAGCCTTCCGGCTTTATTGAATTG
>JAHHTM010000338.1 GCA_020024675.1 Muricomes sp. | reverse complement strand
CGGGATTATATTCATTATGATATATGTATGGTTTGATGTCTTGTATCATTTTAAACCCACTTTCTTCTATTTCTTCCTATCATACCATAATTTTTTCTGTTTTTTATATTTATTCACATCAAATTATAAATTTTGTTGACTTATACACAGATATCCACAATAATATAACAAAAAGATGCTTATATTTAATTTTAGGAAAGGAATACTACATGAAAATTGTTTTTTTAGATGCTAAAACTATTGGTGATGATATTGACCTGTCTCCATTTTATAAACTTGGAGAGGTTACACTTTATCCTTTTTCCACACCGGACGAAATGCCTGATCGCGTGAAAGATGCGGATGTTCTGATTTTAAATAAAACTCCTGTCAATGAAAAGACAATTTACACAGCTAAGAATCTAAAGCTCATCTGTGTCACAGCTACTGGCACAAATATTTTAGACAAAGACTATCTCGCACGCCGCAATATTGCCTGGAGAAACGTAAGCGGATATTCGACAGAATCCGTAGCGCAACACACTTTTGCCATGTTGTTTTATTTGCTGGAAAATCTGCCTTACTACGATAACTACGTAAAATCAGAACAATATGCAAATGATGTCTTATTTACCCACTTCAATTCTCGTTTTCACGAATTGTGCTCAATGAATTGGGGAATTATAGGGCTTGGAGCAATTGGGCGCCGGGTTGCCAATCTTGCAACCTTCTTTGGTGCAAATGTTGTTTACTATTCTGCTTCCAACGCTGCACCACAGGAAGGGTATCATCAGGTAGATTTTGATACTCTTTTATCTACATCAGATATTATTTCTGTACATGCCCCTTTAAATGAATACACAGAGAAACTGATGGATGAAAATGCCTTTAAAAAAATGCAGTCCCATGCAATTTTCCTCAATCTTGGACGCGGTCCTATCATTGATGAATCTGCGCTTGTTACTGCATTAAATGAAAAATGGATTGCTGCTGCTGGTTTAGACGTACTTGAAGAAGAACCAATGTCTGCATCAAGTCCACTCATTCATTTTAAAGATAGTTCACGACTACTTATTACCCCTCACATTGCATGGGCAAGTATAGAAGCTCGTACCCGTCTTATGAAAACCATCGAAAAACAGATTATTTCTTTCTTTTCAAATTAAAAATAGAAGATAACCAAATAAGGATCGTCCCTAAAATTATAAAGAAATCACTGAGATTATACGTAATAGCAGTGATTTTTTTATGCTTTGTTTGAAACCCTATATAGTCCGTCACATAACCTTTTGTCCATCTATCAATGACATTTCCAAAGGCTCCTGCTGCAAGAAATGTAAAGCCTGTCTTCTGAATATAATGTTTCTTTCTCAGTAGTGAAAAGATATATGCAACTGAAATTAGAAATGTAACAATTGTCGAACTATATTTTACAACTTTTGGATATTTCTCAAGTCCATTTAGACATATTCCTTTATTGTGTACTTTTCTGATCAGAATGTGTGTGTTCCTGACCGGTCGCTCCTCGTCTTTACTCATATATGTCTCTACATAATTTTTCAATATAATATCAGAAAGGAGCAGCCCAAAAGCTGCTCCGACAAATAGAAGCACTTGCATATACTTTCTCCTTAATTGTCAAGCACATCTGATACTTTTTCTGCTGTCTTTTCACGCACATCCTGCACAAAGTCAGATGTTTTTTCTTTTGTATTGCTAATCTTATCTTTTACTTTGTCTACTGCATCTTCTGCCTTGTCTTTTACCTTATCCATGGCATCTTCTGCCTTATCTTTTGCCACTTCCATAGCATCTTCAGCTTTATCTTTTACTTCCTCTGCCAGATCTTGCATTTCTTTTAAAAG
>JAHHTM010000337.1 GCA_020024675.1 Muricomes sp. | reverse complement strand
TTCTAGTTTTGCATTGAGTATCATTCAAGCCAAAAGATTACAAAGATAGAATTTAAGTTCTATTGTAGATTTTAAGGTGGCAAGTAAAAAACCTAAAAATTCCTAAATTGTTGGAGATAAAAAGTGGCAAGCAGGGCATCTGTATATACATCTCGCCGCTTCTGCTTGTTGGGGCGTACCCCAATCCCCATTTGCGAAAGTTCTCGCCTTGCGCCTAAACAATATGTAGAATTTTTAAATATCATTCTATAATAAAATCAGTGTATGCATCAGGAAGCAGTGTTTTCCAAATTTTCGTTTCCGCGATCTGCTGATCTGTTTCCCTATATCACTCCATGCCGAGGAAGACACTGATTGATCTAAAACCGAAATCAACAGAATCTTAACGCAAGTCATTGGCTGCTTCTGGCCAGTAGATGGTTCACCCATTATTTGCTGTATCCGCTGAACAATAAAACTCTCAACTCTCTCTTTGCTGTACACAAAAACAATTCGCGATATATGCTGACTATACTCTCTTTCCAAGATAGCCACAACATAAAACGAATTGATTCCAGTCCTTTTTTCAAGAATCCGTTACTGACATTTTGAAGAAATCGACAGCGAAGTGAATCTGCTTTTTAAATCAGTTTTCTCCATGTACACAGCAAAAAATGAGAACAGAATTTGCTCCATTTGTTTCTACGCCAAGCAATTTAACTCTCAGCATTCGTTCGGTGTTTTCCTCTTTAACGCCCCCATAACCTTTCAATCTATAGACCTATTCCAAAGGTTGCCTTTTCGGTCATTGGACACAGAATGTATCTGTTAAATCCATCGATGTTTCCAATTTGCCTTTAGCGTTGAAGAGCTTACAACACGTCATCATTCAAAAAGACAATTCAGCCTTTTACCTCATGAATTAGATTGAAATATATTCAGATAAACTTGTTTTCGCTTTCTGCTGCTTCCAAAGAAACCACAATCGTTTCCTGTTGGAATGGAGCAGAAGACTGGACGAATGCGTTTCATTTCAAAATTCTTTAATTCCTAAAACTACTTAATTTTTATTGAAAAACTAAGAAAAGGCAATTCATAGTCACAACGATCACAGCTTTATAAATCACAAAAATACATATCTGTAAACAGTTTCTTAATCCTCAAATTGTCGTAATGAAATTATGAAATACCAAAGTTTCCCTTGCTGACAGTTTTATTTCTGTCTTTCCTTGTTCCCATACTCCTTGACGCCCCCTGCCCTACTTTCTATTGAAGTAAACCTTGTTCACTCAACGTAGACATATAAAGCCTCCTAATACAGTTCCAGTTTACTCTGCATCAGGAGGCTCTCTTTTATTCTACCCAATCATAAAACCAATTTATTAATAACAATAGCCCATAGTTATACACAACCAGCAATTACAAGCACGTCACATTTAATCATCAGTACCTTCTAATCGTGCTTTAAATTCTTAAACGCACACTCAAAAATGAATGCTCTTTCGCCATTTGCAACAGCTGATTTTATTTCAAATTTCCATTTCTAATTAAAAAAGTTATACTCCTTCCGTCAATTTTAAGAGCATTACAGATGTTCTGGAAGTTTCTCCAGAAGCTCAATGCCATGACTACCATATTTTCTTCGAATATCGTGCAGTCCAGTTAGAATTTCTTCTTGTTGCTTCTCTGTTAAACTTGCAAATGGTTCACGTACGCTGCCCGGATCATGTCCGATCCAACTAAGCATGCGCTTAATCGCATCGAAATACGGATACTTAAGCACAAAGAGAATAATTTCATCTGCAATTTTCTGACAAAGTTGCATTTCTGCTAAGTCTCCCTTTTTATACGCATCTTGAAGCTGTATGAAAACCTCAGGAA
>JAHHTM010000336.1 GCA_020024675.1 Muricomes sp. | reverse complement strand
GTCAGATTTGCATACTTGCTTTAATCATAACTTTACAACAAATAATTCCGCTGTTAGCTGGAAATTTTTTTGGATCAGAAGGAGATTGGATTAGTCAACATGTGGCAATTGCAGAATCACTTCGGGATGCAATCTTGAAATCGAAATGCTTGATTCCACAGTTTCTGCAGTTGGGGGCTGGAAGCAATGTGTATGATTTTTCATATTATGGGCTTTTAAGACCAGATGTGTTGATATCCTGTATATTTCCTGAAATACCGGTAAAATATTTTATTGCCGGTTATGCACTTGCTGGTATATATGCAAGTGGAATGCTAACCTATTTCTGGCTTAGAAAACAGAGAATAGATGGAAGAAATTCGCTTTTGTGTGCAATCCTACTTACATCATCGGCGGCGTTTTATCATGCACACCATCAGATTATGTTTGTCAATTACATGCCATTTCTTATTCTGGCTTTGATGGGGGTAGATCGGATTCGAAGAAAGGGAAAAAGCAGTTTGTTGATTTTCAGCCTTTTTATGATCTGTATCCATAGCTTTTATTATGCACCAACATGCATTTTGGTAATTGGTATATATAGTGTTTCCAGTCTTATAGAAGAACATTCAAATGTAGCAAAGCAAAAAGTGTCAAAAATTATTCTTGCAATGGGCATTGCAATTGGAATGGCAATGATTTTACTTTTGCCAACAGCATTAGATATTTTTTCGGGAGCAAAAGATGGCGGAAAATTTGCAAAAGGAGAGATACCAATTATATGGCCGGACATCAAAGGATTATTCTATTCACCATATAGTTGTGGGCTGACTGTAATAGTGTTGTTTAGTATCATTCACTGTATTGTAATAAAAAGAAAAAGATTTCTTGCAGTAATGACATTGATCTGTATGTCAGTCCCTATGGTATCTCTGATATTAAATGGCGGCTTATATGCAAGAGAAAAAATATTGATTCCTTTTATTCCAGTCTGTGTTTTAATGACAGCGGAAACTTTACAAAAGTTGTGGAATAAGGAAGAAAAATATAATCTCTTTGTTTTATTGGCATGTTTTATCCCTGGATTATTTTCGGAATGGAAAACAATTATGATTGCAGATCTTATTATTATGCTGTTGTGGCTTTTTTTACAGACCAGCGATGAAAAAATATTTATACGGGCGAGAAAATACACGTTTGTGTTATGTATGATTCCTGCAATGACCGCAATGTTTCTCATTAATTTTGCGGATGGTCATACGGAAATTTCCAGAAAAATTGGATTAAAAAGTTATAAAAACGGATATATTTCAAGAAAGGATGGGTGTCAGGAAATTCCAGAAAAATTCATTAAAGAAATTTTGAACGAACCATTATATAGGACAGAAATTTTGAATAGCGCATTTTCAAACAGCAATTTAACAAAAAAGGAACTTCAAAGAAGTACGATGTATTCGTCAGTAAGCAACCCTATATATTCAGAATTTTTTTATGACACAATGAAAAATGCGATAGGATATAACAATCGAGTAGCACTTGTGGCGGGAGAAAACCCTTGTTTCAACTATTTCATGGGAATTCGATATCTTATTTCAGAAAAAGATAAAATTCCGGCAGGTTATGAAAAAATTATGGAAGAAGGAAATTTGGCATTGTGTGAGAATAAGAATGTTCTGCCAATGTGTTATGGAACTTCGAGAACGCTCTCATATGATACGTATAAAGCACTTAAATTTCCTGATACATTGGAAGCGTTATGTACCAGTGTGGTGATAGAGATATCAAACAAATCGAATCGAAAAAAATTACATTTTGAAGAGGTGGATCCTGATTTATTGCAAAATTTATTACCAGATAAAATCACAATTTTACAATTTAAAATAGAGCGAAAAACAAAAGAAGAAG
>JAHHTM010000335.1 GCA_020024675.1 Muricomes sp. | reverse complement strand
TTTTAATTGTATCATCCAGAACATTTATCAGAACTACAACACCAATCGCTAAAATTACACCTAACATTCCACCAAATACTGCGTTTTTCATAGCATTTGGCGAAGATGGATCACGTGGAAGATTTCCTTCTTCTACTGTATTAACTGCTTCTACATCCATAATTTCTTCAATCTGATCCGCCATAAATTCTCGTACTGCATCCGCAATCTCTTTTGCCATTTTAGGATTCTCATCTTCTACGGAGATTCGCAAAATACGCGTATCTTGTGGTACTTCTACACTTATTTGTGATGCAAGATCTGCAATATCAGTCTCTAAATTAAGTTTTTCAATTGTTCTTTCAAGTACTGGTCTGCTCTTCGCAAGTTCCACATAATCCGTTGTTAATGAAGAGGCAACTTGAAGATCACTCATGGTCATTCCTACACCATAGTCTTGCTTTGTTAAAATATACGCCTTTGTTACAGACGTATATTTAGGTGTTATCAAAAACTTTGTTCCTGCTAATGCAAGAAATGCACACACGATTCCCACTAAAATTACAATAGGCATCTTCTTCCATACCGCTCGAAATATCATCATTAAATCAACAGTAAGTTCTTCTTCTACTTCCTGATTCTTAATATTCTCTTGACTCATCTTTTTCTCTTTCTAAGCAACGACGCTGCGTTGTCAAAGAAAATCCTCCTTCTGTACTCTTTTCCATATTTCTTTTCGATTAAATCGGCTGCTTTTTTGATCTTTGGACTTCTGGAAAACGCATTATGTGCATCTGTTCCAACTCCAAACACCAAATCTTGCTCCATCAAGCTATATACATATTTCTTTGCTTCTTTTCCATACTTGCCAACAATGCTGCCTGTATTAATTTGTAAAAGTGCTCCCATTTTAACGAGTTCTTCTGCACACGACAGATTGGATCTTACATTCTCATAGCGCTCTACATGTGCAACAATCACCTCATAACCGTACATTTGCAATTGTTGTATACTTTTGTAAATATGCTCATAACTATCACTAGGAGAAAACTCCACCAACACATATCTAGTACCATTAATTGTAAGAACTTCTCGTTTTTTCAACTGCTCTGGAATTTCTTGTGTAAAATATATTTCAGTTCCTAGGTAAATTCGAAACTTTGGATCTATTTTCTCTGCCAGTTTCCTTACAAGTGCCACTTTTCGTTTCATCGTCTCAGGACTTTTATGTCCACGATGTGGATGAAAATGAGGAGTTGCAATCATACAGCGAATGCCCTCTTCATATGCAATCTGTAGCATTTCCATCGTTTGTTGCACATTTTCTGCACCATCATCTACGCCAGGCAAAATATGACTGTGCAAATCAATATAATGACTCATGCTTATTCTCCATTAAAAATTTTGTCGTTTTTAGTCATACACTACTATTGTAGACCTCAAAATGGTTATCGTCAATTTGACGTTTATGATATTTTATTCTCCATCTAGAATTTTTTTCATTTTCTCTGATATCATTACTACTGAATTATAGTCTGGGTGCATCACAGAAAGTGGCTGTGAACCAGATGAAAAACATGGCAACATATCTCCTGACCCTGTTGCTGCTACAGACTCAATTGACCAAGACGCATTGTCTTCTAACTGCATATTCACAAATTTTGCCATTTCCTTATCTGTCATGTTAGTTTCTACACTATCACTAACTTTTGCAAGGATTCCCGTTGCATTTTTTAAAATTGCTGGTGACATTGCTTTATTTAAAATTGCTGTAAGAACTGCCTCTTGATTCTTTCCTCTTTGGTTATCCCCAGCTGTAAAACTATATCGTTCTCTAGAAAAGGCCAATGCTGCATCTCCATCCAAGTGATTAACTCCCTCATGGAAGGTATATCCACCATGTCTTGCTTC
>JAHHTM010000334.1 GCA_020024675.1 Muricomes sp. | reverse complement strand
GAAGAAGAAAGACTGGCAGGGAAATCTTTTGGTTCCACGAAGTCGGGAATTGCACCATTTTATTCCGATAAATTTTCTAAAATAGGGTTTGAGGTAAGTGAGCTTTTTGATGATGAATTACTTAGAGAAAAAGTTGTCCGTGTGGCAAACATGAAAAATGTCCTTCTTGAACATTTATATCACAAACCATTGATTGATTCAGATGAACTTTACCAGGAACTTCAAAGTTATAAAGAAATGATCGCACCATATGTATGCAATGTGTCATTATATCTTCACAATGCAATCAAAGAAGGAAAAAATATTTTGTTAGAGGGTCAGTTAGGTTCCTTGAAGGATCCGGATCATGGTATTTATCCTATGGTCACTTCATCATCTACACTTGCGGGATATGGAGCGGAAGGAGCAGGCAGTCCACCATATGAGATCCGCCAGAGTATTACTGTCTGCAAGGCGTATTCAAGTGCAGTAGGAGCAGGCGCATTTGTAAGTGAAATTTTTGGACAAGAAGCAGAAGAACTTAGAAGACGCGGTGGAGATGGAGGCGAATATGGAGCTACTACAGGACGCCCAAGACGTATGGGATGGTTTGACTGTGTTGCTTCGAAATATGGCTGCAGATTACAGGGAACCACCGATGTGGCGTTTACAGTGCTGGATGTACTAGGATATTTAGATGAAATTCCAGTGTGTGTGGGATACAAAATCAACGGTGAAGTTACTACTGAGTTCCCGGTTACACATCTTCTTGAAAAAGCAGAACCAGTATTGAAAAAACTTCCAGGCTGGAAATGTGATATTCGTGGAATTAAGAAATATGAAGATCTTCCGGAGAACTGTAGAAACTACATAGAATTTATTGAAAAAGAAATTGGATATCCGATTACAATGGTCAGCAATGGACCGGGAAGAGATGATATTATTTATAGATAATTAGAAAGCTGTCTTGAAAAAGGCAGCTTTTTTGTAATAAATTTTAAGGCCTTTTCATAAGATAATAATGCTGAGATAAAATAAAAGGAGGCATTGTGATGTGTAAAAAATCAAATGGAAAGATTCAGGAAGTGATTTCTACGGAAGAATATCTGATAAAGAGAAAGCACATGAAAAACGCAGAAATAAAAATAACAGAACCAATAGAAAAAGAGGCAGCAATAACGAATGCTGCCATGGAACTTGCTTATTTATATGTATAAATGTTGATTAATCTTCTTGATCGTCATCCGTATGAATAAGGCGACAAATCAGTGTATATGCATAAATCAGTACCGGTAATACAATAGTTCCTGCAACAGAAATCTTTAAGAGGTCAGTACAAAGTGGATGATCAATAAGAGCAAAAACAAGTGTGCTCACATATAGGGCAATCAGAAGAATC
This sequence comes from Muricomes sp., assembly GCA_020024675.1. Taxonomy (GTDB): domain Bacteria; phylum Bacillota; class Clostridia; order Lachnospirales; family Lachnospiraceae; genus JAHHTM01. Next base: position 525 of record JAHHTM010000334.1, on the reverse strand, counting down.
GCAGTTATAAGTGCAAGTATGCGTTTTGATTTTTTCATGATAATTCCTTTCTTCGATGTATAAATGCATTTAATGAATTTATTATAACCAAAAAAGGTGCATATTTCAATTTCTGATTTACTAACACACAAAATTGTTATATAATGGTTTCATTGGTGAAATAATGATAAAAGGAGTTAATATACCATGAGTGAAAAATGTTTATTAGATCAATGGCATGAGATGGCCTATAATGAGAAACTTTCAAGAGAGCAGTTAGAGAATTTCTGGGGAGCGTATTTTAACATAGAAAAAGGAATTTATGAGCAGCTTCTTGAAAATCCGGATACTGAAGTTAAGGGAACAGTTGCTGAGCTGGCAAAGAAATATGGTCAGGAAGTACTTGTTATGGTCGGATTTTTAGACGGAATCAATGACAGTCTTGTTGAGCCAAACCCAATTGAAACAATGGCAGAAGACACAGTAGTAAGTCTTGCCTTTGATAAAGAAAAGCTTTACAAAAACATGGTAGATGCAAAGGCAGAC
>JAHHTM010000333.1 GCA_020024675.1 Muricomes sp. | reverse complement strand
CTTGTGGACGTACAAAGATTGATTTGATCAGTCTTGCCAATAAGGTGGAAAATATGGTGGAAGGCATTCCACTGGATATCAAAGTTGCAGTAATGGGATGCGTTGTAAATGGACCGGGAGAAGCGAAAGAAGCAGATATCGGTATAGCAGGTGGTATTGGAGAAGGACTTCTTATCAAAAAAGGAGAAATTGTTAAAAAAGTAAAAGAAGAGGAACTTCTTGAAACATTACGTCAGGAGTTGTTGAATTGGAAAGAGTAGATGGTACAAAAAGTTTTTTCGTTGCATTTCCAACACTTAAGGTGGATGAAGATCTGCAGATGTTATTTGAAACTGTAGAAGTTTTAAAAATTACTACAAATTCAAAACGTGAGGTTTTACGTGTTCATATTTTAAGTAGACATCTCATTCAGAAAAAGCATATTTGGAAGATGGAACAATTGATCAGAAAACAGCTTTTTGCAAAAGCAGATATCGAAATTATTCTTATTGAAAATTATAGTTTATCAGAACAATATACTGCGAAAACACTTATGAAAGAATACAAGGACAGTGTTTACGATGAATTGGCAAAAGACAGTGTTCTTGCTGCGAATATGTTTGAAAAATCTATAATCAGCTATCCAAAAGAGAACACGGTTTTCATTCAGGTTCCAGACAGTATCGTATCAAAGGGAAAGCAAGAAAAGATTTTGTCATTGATGCATGAAATTTATGATGAACGTTTTCGAATTCCGGCAGATATAAAGGTTTCATGTGTACCATCTTCAAAAGAGGAAGAAGAGTCTTTTGATGATCAATTAATTCAAAGCCAGATCAATGCAATATTTGACAGGCATCATAGTCTGGTTGCTGAAAAGAAGGAAAAAGCGGACGAGAAAGCGGATGGCAATCAAAAGAATAAAGATGAATCTGCGAAAGACCGAGGAAATTCTGGTAAGAAAGAATTTAAAAAGAAAGATTTCAGAAAGGATTACGTCAGACCTCTTAAGCAGGGAGATGATCCAAATCTTATCTACGGAAGATCTTTTGATGATCCACCGATCACTTTGGATCAGGTTGTTACGGAGATGGGAGAAATTACGATTCGTGGAAAAATTATCAGCTTTGAAGCAAGGGAAATACGAAACGAAAAATCGATTCTTATGTTTGCGGTTACTGATTTTACAGATACTATTATGGTCAAGATGTTTACGAGAAATGAACAGCTTGCAGAGCTTCTTGCGGAACTAAAAAAAGGTGCTTTTGTTAAAATTAAAGGGGTTACAACGATCGATAAATATGATGGAGAATTAACGATTGGTTCTGTGACAGGGATTAAGAAAACGATTGATTTTACGGTTTCAAGAAAAGATTTAAGTCCGAAAAAAAGAGTAGAACTTCATTGTCATACCAAGATGAGTGACATGGATGGCGTGTCAGAGGTTACAGATATTGTTAAACGGGCACATGATTGGGGACATCCGGCAATTGCAATCACAGATCATGGAGTGACACAGGCATTTCCGGATGCTAATCATTTCATAGAACGACTTCCAAAGGATGATCCATTTAAAGTGATTTATGGAGTAGAAGGGTATGTTGTAGATGATCTGACAGACATTGCCGTGAATGGCGGTGATGAAAGTCTTGATGAAACATATATCGTATTTGATTTAGAGACAACTGGATTTAGCTCACTTAATGATCGAATTATAGAAATTGGAGCTGTTAAAGTAGAAAATGGAAAAATAGTAGATAAGTTTAGTTCCTTCGTTAATCCAAAACGACCAATTCCATTTCAAATTACAAAACTTACTAGTATTACAGATGAGATGGTAATGGAATCTCCAGAAATAGAGACAGTACTTCCAAGATTTCTTGAATTTGTAGGAGATGGAATACTTGTTGCTCATAATGCCAGTTTTGATGTTGGATTTATTGAGCAAAAC
>JAHHTM010000332.1 GCA_020024675.1 Muricomes sp. | reverse complement strand
AACTACATCATCGTAATTTATATTTCCGAAATTACTTCTATTTTCTACTGCTTTTTTTAGATAATCCCTATCCATTACAACTACACTTTGAAAAACGCCATTTTGATCTTTAACACATAATATCTTCTGTTTTTTAACTTTTGTCACTCCGTCTATATTTTCTATTTGATCAATCAGCTTTTGATTCAGTGGGTTATTCTGTAATATATGATCCAAATTATTTTCAACATAGACTTCTTCGTTCATGGAATAATTTAGAGAAATCTCAAATCCTCCATATGGAAGCCAACGTCGTGCTTCATCCTTTGCTGACATACTTTGAAGTAAACTTGCAAGAATAACAAAAAGTGTACAAGAAAGCCCCAACATGATCATCATTCCAATCGAATGTTTTTTGTGAACATCTATATTTGCCTGAATCATTTTTGACAACGACATTTCTTTAAATCCCGCCCGAACTCCTTTTGACTTTTTGACATCCCTTTGGTAACGCATAGCTTCAATTGGTGAAATTTTTGCAACCAGTTTCATAGGCTTTAATAGTGCAATCCATACTGCCAATGCCGAAATAAAATAGCATAATACCAAAATAGGAATTACAGAAATTGAAAACGCAATGGTTCTACTTTCGCCTCCAAATTTTGCTAATCCCTTTTGGAACCATTGCATAAACAATTGATTCAATATAGCTGCAAGAATTATTCCAATAGGTATAACCGGAAGTGCAAGACTCATTCCCTCTTTCAGAATCAACTGTTTCATTTGCTTCTTAGTTGTACCTAATGCTTTGATTTTTCCATATTCTTGTATCTTCCATTGAATTCCAACTTGAAAAATATTATAAATAACCAAAATAGAAATTAGCATTACAAATAGTGCAACTATCACACAGCCTACAATAACAGATGTGTCTGGTTCTAGAATCCAAAATAGATAATAATCATTCATCTTCAGTACTTCTGGTTCGATTCCACATTTTACTGCGATTTCCTTTGCAAGCTCTTCTGCGGTGTCACTTGTGAGTCTAAGACTTTGATCCATCGCAAAATAAGTTTGATAAAAGCGTTCTTTTTTTGCATAATTTTCTTCGTAAAATGAAGAAGATACATATGAGACATAATCTGCATTTTCTATTGATGTATCGATTGGCTTTAATATACCAGAAAGTCGAAAGACTTTTTGTTGAAATTTCTCTTTCTTACTCTTTCTATAGTTTACCTTTACTTCATCTCCTGGCTTTGCATCTTTATATCCTAATTTCTTCAACAATTCTGTCTGCATTACAATTTCATCGATTGATTTCGGAAAAGTTCCATATAAAAGTTGATGCCCAAGATTTGTCATGTCCATAGCATTTTCATCCATCCAAACAACAGAAGTTTCCGTTTCACCTTCTAGTATTCCTGCTTTTGCCATTTTCCCGGTGCAGCTTATTTCAGCCATTTTATTCAATTCTCTTATCTGTTTTTCTTCTAAACTAGCATATACACCATAGTAAGACCCATACTGCTCTTTTGCCGTTTGTTTTTCATATTTTACTATCGAATATCCAAACAAAGAAATAGCAGTCAACAAAAGTGATGACAAGATAACAGCTATTCTGATCAAATTACTTCTTGTTGGATTTTTACGATTATTTGCTTTGGCAAGATTTGAGATTGTTTTCATTAATACTCTCCTACCTTTCCATCTTCAATTACAAGAACACGGTCTGCAATTTGTGCAAAATCTTCATCATGTGTAATCATCACAACTGTTTGTCCGTATTTTTCCACCGCCATTTTCAGAAGCCCCACAACTTCCTCTCCTGTTCTGGAATCTAAATTTCCAGTCGGTTCATCTGCCAGAATAATATCAGGTTTTGATGCCAGTGCTCGTGCAATTGCGACTCTTTGTTGCTGTCCTCCTGATAAAGTGTTCGGAAGTTTTTGGAG
>JAHHTM010000331.1 GCA_020024675.1 Muricomes sp. | reverse complement strand
GTTTATGATATAATTGAAAAGCAGATGATTATGATTTATTCATGTACGTAGGGGGGCTAATTGTCCAGAGAGGGAAATATAGGAAGAAAGAAATAAAGGCGAAAAAAACAGTGATGCGTAATAGAGTAGGAAATTATTCCTATGAGCTAGTTATGCTCATAAAAAATTAAAAAAGTATTAAGAATGTTATGTAGTTGATAAAAATTGTTAAAAGTGTTAATATATCCTTGTGTGTTTGCACATGTGACATAAAATGGTTATATTCATATTAAAGCAATTAATAAGGCAGGAAAACAAATGAAAAAGAAAAATAAAAAGATAAAAAGGAAATTTGGACTTACGCTATGTGTGATACAAGGACTGGCAACATTAATTTTTATTATAGGACTTTTTGTACTTAACTTGTTGCCAATAAAATACGTGATCCCAATTATTATATTGTTGGTCCTTTTATGGATTCTTCCATTCTTGAATCAACTTTTATGTAAAAAAAAGATGTTGTCGGGAAAGATTTTGAGTATATCTATGACTCTTGTTCTTACACTAGGAGCGTTTTATGTTATAAAAACCCATGGAATGGTAAATAGTATCAGTGGTGGGGATAAGAAAGTTGATAAGATGGTCGTTGCTGTATTAGTGGACGATCCAGCTGAAAAACTAAAAGATGCAGCGGAATATGATTTTGGAGTTCAGTATGCGTTGAAAGGAAACGATGTAAAGGATACAATAGAAGAAATTAATTCCAAGCTAAAAAAGAAGATTTCAGTTGTTGAATGTCATAATTTGAACGAGCAGGCAAGAGCACTTCATGATGGTGAAGTTCAGGCAATTATTTATAATGATGCCTATACATCTGTTTTGGAAGAGTCATTTGAAGGATTTAGTAAAAGTATCAAGATTATTTACTCACATGAAATTGTGAGTAAGCTAGATAATATGCTTTCTAAAAAGGATGAGATGAAAGTTTCAAAAAATCCTTTTACAGTATATTTAAGTGGAATTGATGTTGAGGGAGCAATTGAAACAACAGGAAGAAGTGATGTAAACATTCTTGCTGTCGTGAATCCTAAGACATATCAGATCCTTTTGATTACAACCCCGAGAGATTATTACGTTGAGCTTCCTGGAATATCCATGGGAATGAATGATAAACTTACACATGCAGGAATCTATGGAGTAGCTGCGTCAATGGCAGCGTTGTCGCAATTGTATGATACTCCAGTTGATTTTTATGCAAGAGTAAACTTTACCTCTCTTCCACAAATTGTGGATGCACTTGGTGGTATTGATGTGAATTCAGAATATGAGTTTGAGACACATCCTGATTCTGGACAGATTATGTACGTTAAGGAAGGTATGAATCATTTTGATGGAGCACAGGCACTAGTATTTTCAAGGGAACGTCAGAATATACCAGGGGGAGACTATCAGAGGGGAAAAAATCAACAGGCAGTCATTACAGCGATGATAAAAAGAGCGGTTTCTCCCGCAATATTAGCAGGAGCATCAGAAATCATTGACAGTGTAAGTGCCAATGTGGATACAAATATGTCATCAAAACAAATACAAAGTTTGATAAAAAGTCAGATTTCAAGCCCACATGCATGGAACATAAAATCCATGGCTGCAACGGGTGAGGGAATGGAAGCAGATTGTTTCTCAGTACCAGGGCTTTATCCATTTGTGTGTGTACCAGATGATATGTCTGTTCAGGAAATTAAAGATGCTATAGATCAAGTGATCAATGGAGAAACCTTGACAGAATCAGAAGTAGTAAAATAGTAGTGTGTTATGCAGACTATTGCAAATGTATTGTCTCGGATATATAATGAAAAAAAGTGTATATAAAAATATATTGCTAATAAAAGACAATTTTACAATGAGATGGGACATATATTGTGAAGAAAGGAATATCAAAAATGCAAGTTACATTTTCACCACCAGATATTACAGAA
>JAHHTM010000330.1 GCA_020024675.1 Muricomes sp. | reverse complement strand
ATTAAACGGCTGCTGACAGCGAATCGCTCTTATTAGAATGGCCTGAATACACTTCAGAAATTATAGAGTTGAGTTCGCAATGTATCTCATCCGCCATATCCAAATCATTGAGTTCTTCAGCTTTCAATAATGCTGAAGTTTGGTTAATAATGCTTTGCATAGTTTCCGCATCTGGTTCAATATAAGGCAACTGCTTAATATAGTTAGCTGAATTATTGGCAGTAGGGTTTATAGCATGAACCAATTCGTTAATACTATCTGAATTCATCAACGCCAAAATATAAAAAAGCTTTTCTGAGTCTTTTGGAAAAACACCTACAATGGATTGATCGAAGACTCGTTCCTTCATTAGAAATGCCCGTATGGTTTTAGACTTAACCATCGGTAATCCAATTCCAGTTTTAAAGTAAAATGCAGAATTTTGGAATCTTGATTTCTTATTAGAATTATAAAATCTAATCGTTTCTTGATCCCACCTTACAAACCACTCATCTTTCCCCCTCAAATACCGGCGTTTAGAAGCACTTTTAATATAGGGGATATACCCTTCACCTTTGGCGTTAATGCCATTTATAGAAGTACACTCAAAGATTTTGGACGGATCGACAACTTCATAATTTTTTGACCCTTTTACATCTTTACTAAGTGCTCTTATAAATTTTTTATTATCTCCAGTATAGAATCCAGTAACCACATCAGCTACGTCTCCCAATGTTTGGGTTGTAGTGTCGAACACTTCAGAGATTTTTTCATCAGCAAGAATAAATCTGCATTGGGGATTCATTAATATCGATTCTTGAGTCATTTCATAAACTTTTAAAGCCTTTTGATGATTAGCATTGCTATCCGCCAATCCCGAAAACTCTGTAGGTGATTGGAATCCCGTAAAAATTTTCACCGTATTTTGTAACGCAGATTCTTCATTGCATCTTTCAAGCGTAATTATAGATAAATTCGAGTATCCAAAACTAATACCCGGAAAAAACTTAGAGGGAAAAAGAAGAATTTGATTTATTTTGGATTTGCGGAGTAGAACTTCTCTTAATCTCGAGTGCATATTAAGAAATAGAAATGTATCAGGAATAATGAAAGATAACCTACCACCCACTCGCAGAAGAGACAAGCAGCGCAACAAGAATAGTGAATACGTTTCTTTCACATAATGACCAGGAAACTTTTCTTTCAGTACTTCTCTTTTCTCATAGTCTTGCCAAGCTCCATAAGGTGGATTTCCAACTATTTTTGTGTAATAACCGCCAGTTAAAGAAAAATAGTCCAGATTTTCATCCAATAACGTATCGGTTTGTTTGAGCCATAGCTCTGCCGTAGCATATTGATCTAATTGATCGTCGAGCAGCGTATCTGTTTCTCTGACAGTAATATTTGTATTATTCTGATATTTACTCTTCATGATGGCGATTGCATTATGATCAATATCGAGCGCATCAATATGTACCATCTTTTTTCTTTTCAGTATTTCATCGACAAAAATTCCTTCGCCAGCAGATGGTTCAAGAATAATATCTTGGTCAGAGATACCGAGCATTTCAACCATATATGATGTAATATCTTCTGAATTGGTGTAATAAGAACAATACATATCTTTGTAACTCATGGCAACATTCACTCTTCTTGTTAACATATTTTTATCTTAAGTTTTATCTTAAGTATTATGATAACATTGAGTCATTACCACGTCAAGTATTTTAAAAGATCATTTTGAGAAAGATGATTTTTAAAATCCTGTTCGATATCATTCTCCCAATCTGCATTTTCATCAAGCCAGCTTCGCAAATCAAATCCGGTAAAATTTTTCATCGCTTCGTAGCCATCATTCGCACAAAAAACTTCCCAATAGGGCGAATTTTTCAGGGTCTGGAGATAGTGGTTATTTTCATCTTCTGGTTGTCTAACAAAAAGGAGAGTCTTTTCCACATGACCAAGATAATTATAAATAC
>JAHHTM010000033.1 GCA_020024675.1 Muricomes sp. | reverse complement strand
AAAAGAGCTTCTTTCTTTGTTGTCTCAGCTGTTTTTACAGCATCATCGATTATCTCTCTTGCTCTTGCTTCCACACTGCCAATCTTAGAATCAGCATTTTTCTTTAAAATGGAAACTGTCACAAAGTGAGTGATAACAGAAGCTATAATAGCGAGGGCTATGCAAATAATAATATTCAGCACAGGAGCACCTCCTTATTCAATTTTCTTTGTATGCATTTTACAATACAATAGTTAAATTTTATACTGTTTTCACAATTATGTCAAGCATTCTCCCTACAATCTTGTATCACCTGACGGATGTCCTCATACTTAAAACCTTTTCGTGCAAGATATCCATATAATTTTTGTAATTCCTCTGCTGTTGCCGTCGTAGGATCAACTCTTTTTTTCAATATAAGCTTTTTGATGGCACTCTTTTCTTCTTTTTCCTCGTAACACTCTTCTATTGCAAGATCTAGAATTTCTTTTGAAATGCCTTTTTGCTTTAAAAGTCCTATAATTTCACGTCTGCTTTTAAAATCTTGTCTGCTTCTTATGAAATTAACAGCATATCGACTATCGTCAACATATCCAAAAGATTTTACATAATCCATTGCCTTGTCGATAATTTCCTCTGGATAAAGGCTCTGTTGTAATTTTTCTTTTAGCTGAGCCCATGTTCTGTCCTGCATTTCAAGCAGATGCATAGCTCTAAGTTTAGCACGTTTCAAAATGACAACATTTATGATTTCCTCATACGTATCTTGTTCTAGAATTGCATCTTTTTTTATTCCATAACGGGCAAGTTCGCCTTTGTATAAAACAAACGCGAACTTATCATCTAAAAATATTTTAAATTTAGTTTTTGTAACAGACTCTATTTTTGTAACTGTCATTTTCTATGCCCTTTACTTTTCGTCTGACTGTTCAGCTTTTTTTGTAAGTTTCAGATCATCAGGTACAGTATCCTCTTTTTCTTCTCCAAGATGATAATACGCTCTTACTTTCTGATCCAGTTCTTCCATCAATTCTGGATGCTCTGCCAGATATGCTTTTGCATTTTCTCTTCCCTGTCCGATCTTCTCTCCTTCATAAGCATACCATGCACCACTCTTCTTAACAGCATCAATAGAAACTGCAAGGTCAAGAATATCTCCTTCTTTTGAAATACCTTTTCCAAACATGATATCAAATTCAGCCTCTTTAAATGGTGGAGCAATCTTATTTTTTACAATTTTGACACGAGTACGATTTCCAACCATCTCACCACTTTGTTTCAAAGTTTCAATTCTTCTAACATCCATACGCACAGATGCATAAAATTTAAGTGCACGACCTCCTGTAGTAGTTTCAGGATTTCCAAACATTACACCAACTTTTTCACGAAGCTGATTGATAAATATAACAACACAGTTTGATTTGCTGATCACCGGTGTCAGCTTTCTAAGAGCCTGAGACATAAGTCTAGCCTGAAGTCCTACATGACTGTCTCCCATATCTCCTTCTATCTCCTGTCGTGGAACAAGTGCAGCCACCGAGTCGATAACAATAATATCCATAGCACCTGAACGTACCATAGTCTCTGCAATCTCAAGTGCCTGATCTCCACTGTCAGGCTGTGAAATATATAGTTCATCAATATCTACACCAATATTTTTGGCATATACTGGATCTAATGCATGCTCTGCATCTATAAACCCTGCGATGCCTCCTCTTTTTTGCACTTCTGCAATCATGTGTAATGTAACGGTAGTCTTACCACTTGACTCTGGACCATATACTTCGATTACTCGCCCCTTTGGAACCCCACCAAGTCCAAGTGCAAGATCCAGACTCAAACATCCTGTCGGCACAGTCTCTACTGCCACAGTCGCACCCGGATCACCAAGCTTCATAACCGCACCTTTTCCAAAGTCTTTTTCTAATTTTGCAATCGCTGCGTCCAGCGCTTTCTTCTTCTCTTCATTATTTGCCATCGAAACAATCTCCTTTTCAGCATTCGAACAGTTGTTCGCCTTCATAGTTATTATAGTATTATACTTAATATAAATTGTCAACTGATTTTTTGTTTTCTTTCTTGTTTATACACCCATACGCATCACTACCTGTCTCTTTTTTATCAACATGGATATTCTGGCGATCTGCCGGATTTGTTTTTAGAATGAATAGAATTGATCTGTTTATAATTCATTGTAACACATCTTACTGTTTTTTACTATCTTCACCTTCGAATAAAAACCGACAGAAATAATAAACTTCTGTCGGTTTTTTTAATTACTCCTCTAGTTTACGAACAACTTCTCCTTGTTTTTTGTAAATTGAATGAGATGGTACACATCCTCTTACAGATGAAAGTGGATAAATATTTGATTCTTTTCCTACTACTGTTCCGGGATTCAAAATGCTTCCACATCCTACCTCTACTTCATCTCCTACCATTGCTCCAAATTTTTTAATTCCTGTTTCAATATTACCATCATTTGTTTTCACAACAACAAGTTTTTTGTCAGATTTAACATTTGAAGTGATAGAACCTGCACCCATATGTGCTTTATACCCTAAGATAGAATCTCCAACATAATTATAATGTGGAACTTGAACTTTGTTAAAAAGAACAACATTTTTAAGTTCTGTTGAATTTCCAACCACTGCTCCTTCTCCTACAATTGCATTTCCACGAATAAATGCACAATGTCTTACCTCTGCATTTTTTCCAATGATGGCCGGTCCATGGATATAAGCTGTTGGAGCAACAGTAGCATTACGTGCCACCCAGACATCTTCTCCACGTTTTTCATATTCATCTTCACTCAATGTAGCTCCCAGTTTCAAAATAAAATTACTGATTTTAGGAAGTACCTCCCATGGATAAGTAGCTCCTTCAAAAAGTTCTTTTGCAATTGTTTCATCAAGTGTATATAACTCTTTAATTGTAATGTCTTTCATTTTATTTACCCTTTCTTCCTGCCTTTTTGTCTCCCACAGGTTTTGATTTTTTATAATATTGCGCAGCATCATCATATAATCTGCGTAATTGATACTGATTGTTAAGTCCTTTTACTTTATTTGTATGCCCTTCAACAAATCTTGTAAGTTTTGACATATATTCGTCCGGAGTAATCTGTCCTTCAGCTACATAATTAAGTCCCTTCTCCCAACTAGCAGTTAGTTCCGGATTTAAAAGAGATCGAATAGAACTTTGTACCACATCAAATACCATCTCCCCTAAAAGTGACGGGGTGATTATCTGTGTTTTTTTATTTAATTCAAGATATTTGATCTGTATTAGTTTCTTTAGGATTCCAGCTCTTGTAGCACTGGTGCCAATTCCAGATCCTTTGATCTGTGCTCTTAATTCTTCATCTTCAATAAGTTGTCCTGCATTTTCCATCGCAAGAATAATAGAACCCGAATTGTATCTTTTTGGTGGAGATGTCTCTCCTTCTTTAATTTCAAGTTTGTCTACCGAAAGATCCATCCCTTTTCTTAATTTCTGAATACTTTCAAAAAATTTCTGATCTGTATTTTGCGTTGAATTCTCTCCAGCTACTTTTAAGAATCCTTCTTCTGCTAATATTTTAAAATTAGAATAAAAGTTTTCTTTTCGAACACTGGTCACCACGGCTATCTTTTGATATACTGCTGCCGGATAAAAAATACTTAAAAATCGCCGTACAATACAATCATAAACTTTCGCGCTCAAAGCCGGAACTGATTTCAATGCACCTATTCCCTGTCCGGTAGGTATGATTGCATAATGGTCTGTGATCTGTTTATCATTTACATATCTTGTTTTTATCAATCCTTTATGACTTCCAAAAGAAACAATTTCCTTTAAATACGGAATGACCGGCTGATAATTCATAAGACCATTTAAATTCTTTGCTATTTCTTTCGCCACCGCACTTGACAACACTCTTGCATCTGTTCTTGGATAAGTAACCAATTTCTTTTCATACAATTCCTGAACAATACGTAATGTTTCATCTGGACTGATCTTAAATCTTTTTGAACATTCATTTTGTAACTCTGCAAGATTGTAAAGAAGAGGTGGATTTTTCTTTTCTTTCTTCTTCTCTATCGAAACAATCTGACCAGTCAATGGTGCTTCTTCGTTCAGATAATTTATTAATTCTTCTGCCTTTTCTCTTTTTTTGAAACCATTTTCTTTATACAGTTCTGGTGACTGATAATACTTTGATTCCGGAGTAACTTTCCATTCCCCTTCAAAAGTCTCCTCCCCTGCATTGATAATTGCATTCACTCGATAAAAAGGAGTCTTCACAAATTCTCGTATTTCCCTTTCTCTTCTTACTACCATTCCAAGCACACATGTCATTACACGTCCTACTGCTATAGAGGAATATTTTGTATGAAGATAGTTCGAAATACTGTCACCATATTTTAGTGTCAAAAGTCGGGAAAAATTAATTCCCATAAGATAATCTTCCTTTGCACGCAGATAGGCCGACGCACTTAGCGCATCATATTCCGACAAATCTTTTGCTTCTCTGATTCCCCTTAAAATTTCTTCTTCTGTCTGGGAATCAATCCACACTCGTTTACGGACTGTATTCTCCTTCTCGCCCCGAGTCTGTGCACACATAAATTGTATCTACATCTTTTCTTGTAAGAATGTTTTTTACAATACCAAATTGTTTTGAAACATCTTTGATTACTTCATATTTAAATTGTTCAGGTAAAAATGGAAGAGTCTGAAGATTCCAGCGCTTTAGAGCAGGATCATAGGCTTCCGGATAACTCATTGTAACAAGATGACCTACACACCATGTCACAATGGAATCTTCAGACTCTAAATATCCATCCTGACGTTTTGTATTTAGTTTTAATGCTTTTGCGAATTCCTGCGCCACGCTTGGTTTTTCCGCAATATAAACTGACTTTCCCATAAATCTTTTGTTACCTTAATTTTCTACACGGAATTTAAATTCCGTCGTCGTATCATAAGCCTGACCTGCTTTGCATATCGGACTTTCAAAATTTTCATGATGAACTGCATCCGGGAAATACTGTGTTTCAAAACACACAGAAGTTCTTCTTTCATAAACTTCTCCTGATTTTCCCTTTTCTCCGTTCAGAAAATTAGCCGTATAAATCTGTATTCCCGGAAGATCTGTAGATACTTCCATCACAATCCCTGACTGATTCCCTTTTGCTTCTGCCACTTTTTCGAAGATTCCATTATTTTTCAGTACCCAGTTATGATCATACCCACATCCTAGAACTGTAGCTTCATATGGGTCATCAATACGATCACCTATTCTGGTGCAATTTCGAAAATCCATAGGTGTTCCTGTAACATCCACTAATTCTCCTGTCGGGATAGACTCCTCATCAGCTCTCGTAAAATAATCTGCATTCAACCATAACGTATGATCTATAATTTCTCCACTGTCATGACCATTCAGATTAAAATAACTATGATTTGTCATATTAATGACAGTATCTTTATCCGGTACTGCATAATAATGAATCTTTATTGAATTTTCATCTGTCAGCTCGTATGTAACATGCATATCCAACATTCCTGGAAATCCCTGATCCATATCTTCACTATGAAGAAGAAATGTAATACTTGTTTCTCCTTCCTTTACAGACCAAAACCTTTTGTTATAAAAATCATTTCCACTGTGAAGATTATTTTTACCTCTTTCGTTTTTGGTAAGATGATATACACACCCATTTATCGCAAAGGATGCTCCCCCTATACGATTTGCACATCTTCCCACCGGTGCTCCAAAAGATGCTGTTCCTCTTTCATATCCGGAAACATCTTCGTAACCGGCTACTATATCCTTAAGGTTTCCATCTTTATCAGGGACAAAAGCACTTACCAGTGCTGCTCCAAAATCAGTTACAGAAATTTTCATTCCATTGCTATTTTCAAGCGTATAAAGTAAGGCTTGTCTTCCATCTTTTGTAACACCAAATTTTTTTTTGGTCAAACTTCTCATTTTGTCCTCCTGTTACGTCACTTATAATTTCAAGTGTTTTCAGTGAAACATTTTTTATCATATACAATTTTTTTTCAAAAATCAACGAAAAAACTTTTTTAACCAGTCTACGAATGTAGTTTTTTTCTTCACAACAACCGGCGTTTCTGCTGCAAGTGCTTCCCTCATAAAAATCTCCTGTGAGTTAATTTTCTCTTCTCCCTGAGGTTTCTTTTTATATGTTCCATCACTTTGCATTTCCCTTGCCTTAACATTATCTTTTAACATTACATCAAGACTATGCAGCAGACGCGCTTTGATTTTCTTATCATAAATCGGACATGCTACTTCAACTCGTTTTTCTGTATTTCTTGTCATCATATCGGCAGAACCTAGGTATATTTTGCATTCCTCACCTGTTCCAAACACAAATACTCTTGGATGCTCCAAATAACGTCCCACAATACTTGTAACTGTAAGATTTTCTGTTTCTCCTTTAATCCCTGGCAATATACAGCAGATTCCTCTGACGATCAGATCAATCTTCACACCTGCTTTTGAAGCTTCTGCTGTTTTCCTAATAAAATCTTTATCTGTAACAGAATTCATCTTCATGATGATCCGTCCATTTTTACCTTTTTTGATTTCTTCATCCATAAGCATAAGCACTTTTGCTTTCAGACTGGTAGGTGACACAATAAGATTCCGATATCTTCCATCCAAATTGCCAATAGACATGTTTGTAAAAAAGATTGCCGCATCCTCACCAATCGACTTATCTGCAGTCATAAAAGAAAAATCTGTATACATCTTTGCTGTTTTTTCATTGTAATTACCAGTGCCAATTTGTGTGATATATTTAATTTCATTTTTATTTTTATAGGTAATCAGACAGATTTTTGAATGCACTTTGTATCCTTCAAACCCATATATTACACGGCACCCAGCTTCTTCCATACGCTCTGACCATTCTATGTTATTCTGTTCATCAAATCTTGCGCGAAGTTCGATAAGTACTGTAACCTCTTTTCCATTTTCAGCTGCCGCACACAAATACTCTACAAGTCTTGTTTTTTTTGCCAGACGGTAAATTGTAATCTTGATTGTAAGGACATTTGGATCCACAGATGCTTCCTTGATTAATTGTAAAAACGGTTCCATACTTTCATATGGATAAAACAGCAATGTATCATGACGATTGATCTGTCCCATTACATTGGTCTCTGTTATTTGTGATGATGGCTGCGGAACAAATGGTGGATAATAAAGTTCTCGTTTCATTTCTGCTGGGACTTTGTCTGAAATAGCAAATATATATTCCAGCTTCATTGGCATCTTTGTCCTAAATATACATTTTGGGGTAATCTTAAATTTATCACAAAAATAGGCTTCCATGTCTTTGTTCAGTTTGTAAGCTGTTTCAAGACGTACAGCCGCCATACGTGTTCTCTTATGAAGGGTTTCTTTCATGATAAATCTAAAATCTTCGTTATCTGCATAAGCCTCATCATCCGGTGACACATCTGCATTTCGTGTCACACAGATGTAATTTCTATCAGATACTTCATATTGCTCAAAAACACATTCTAAATATTCCATGATCACTTTTTCCATACGGATATAACGAAGTCCCTGACCCGGAAGATATAAAATATCTGAAACAAACTGTGGAACTGGAACGATTCCAATCATGTTTTTATCTCCAAATTTCAAATCTGCAACTACGTATATCTCTTTATTTAAAAGATGTGGAAACGGATGATTCACATCAACAATCTGTGGAGAAAGAATCGGAAGGATCTGTTCTTTAAAATATTTCTTAACATATTTCTTTTCCTGTGGCTCAAGTTCCTTAAAATCCAATCCACACACACCATATGGTTCCAGTCTTTTCTTTATTTCTGCATATGTTTTATCTCTTTCCTTATATAATGGAGCAACCGCATTATAGATTGCATCGAGTTGCTGACATGCATCTTGATCATCAACAGCAGCCATATCATAAAGGCTTCCTACTCTAATCATGAAAAACTCGTCCAAATTACTTGTAAAAATAGCTACAAATTTCATACGTTCCAACAAAGGAACACTTTCATCTTGTGCCTCTTCCAAAACGCGCTGATTAAATCTCAGCCAGGACAATTCTCTATTTTGTGTATATTCCGATATCATCTGATTCATAGAACCATCCTCCTTACTTACTTTTATCTATTATTATACGACGAATCAACTTAATACGGAACCAAAAACTGCTTATTTTTTTCGAAAACAGCTGGAAACCTTGCTATTTACACTTGCGTCTGTTAAGATAATCCTTGGAATATAAGCAACATCAATTATAAAAGGAGAATTTAACATGATCAGTGCAAATAATGTAACACTGCGCGTTGGAAAAAAAGCGTTATTTGAAGACGTTAATATTAAATTTACAGAAGGAAACTGTTACGGTATGATCGGTGCAAATGGTGCCGGAAAATCAACTTTTCTGAAAATCTTATCTGGACAGCTTGAACCAACACAAGGTGAAGTTGTTATCACTCCGGGAGAGCGTCTTTCTTTCTTACAACAGGATCATTACAAATATGATGACTGCGTTGTTCTTGATACTGTAATCATGGGTAACGCCAGACTTTATGAAATTATGAAGGAAAAAGAAGTCATCTATGCAAAAGAAGATTTCACAGATGAAGATGGTATTAAAGCAAGTGAATTAGAAGCTGAGTTCGCTACCATGAATGGATGGGAAGCTGAATCTGATGCAGCCAATCTGTTAAATGGGCTTGGAATCGACACTGAACTTCATTATAAATATTTAAGAGATTTAACAGGTGCTGAAAAGGTCAAAGTACTGCTTGCACAAGCACTCTTTGGAAATCCTGATATTCTTCTTCTTGATGAGCCTACTAACCACCTCGACCTTGATGCCATTGCCTGGTTAGAAGAATTTTTGATCAATTTTGAAAATACTGTTATTGTTGTATCACATGACCGATACTTCCTTAATAAAGTTTGTACACAAATTGCTGATATTGATTATGGTAAGATTCAACTCTATGCCGGAAACTATGATTTTTGGTATGAATCAAGCCAGCTCCTTATTCGCCAGATGAAAGAAGCAAATAAGAAAAAAGAAGAAAAAATCAAAGAACTTCAAGAATTCATTTCAAGATTTAGCGCCAACGCTTCAAAATCAAAACAAGCTACATCTAGAAAGAAAGCCCTTGAAAAAATTGAACTTGATGAAATTAAGCCTTCTAGTAGAAAATACCCTTACATCGATTTCAGACCAAATCGTGACATCGGAAACGAAGTTCTCTGTGTAGAGGGACTTTCAAAAACTATCGATGGTGAAAAAATATTAGAC
>JAHHTM010000329.1 GCA_020024675.1 Muricomes sp. | reverse complement strand
AAAGATTTTCAACTAGTAAAAGATATTGGACTTAAAGAAACAGGAATTCTTGTAAGTTGTTCGGATTATCATATTTTTTACAAATTAAAAATGACAAGAAGACAGGCAATGGAGCATTATTTGTCTGTGGTTCGCGAATGTATGGAAACAGGAGTGCGACCAAGATGCCATTTAGAAGATATTACGAGATCAGATATTTATGGCTTTGTTATTCCGTTTTGTTTGGAACTTATGAAATTGATGGATGAGTACAAGATTCCGGTTAAAATCAGAGTTTGCGATACGATGGGTTATGGAGTAAACTATCCAGGCGCAGTGATTCCACGTTCGATTCAAGGAATTATATATGGTCTTATGACACATGCTGGAGTTCCTTGTGAATTGATAGAATTCCATGGACACAATGATTTCTATAAAGCGGTCAGTAACTCTACAACTGCATGGCTATATGGTGCATGTGGAATAAACTGTTCATTGTTTGGAATTGGAGAGCGTACAGGAAATACACCACTTGAAGCAATGGTATTTGAATATGCGCAACTTCGTGGTACACTAGATGGTATGGACACTACAGTAATTACAGAACTTGCAGAATATTACGAAAAAGAACTTGGATATGAAATTCCACCAAGAACACCGTTTGTCGGGAAAAACTTTAATGTAACACGCGCCGGTATTCATGCAGATGGAATGTTGAAAAACGAAGAAATTTATAATATTTTTGATACAGACAAGTTTTTAAATCGCCCAGCTCTTGTTTCAGTTTCAAACACATCTGGTGTTGCAGGAATAGCATATTGGATTAATGCTTATTTTAAACTTCCTGAAGAACGCCAGGTTGATAAAGACTCAAAATTAGTCATTGAAATAAAAAAATGGGTTGATAAGCAGTATGACGAAGGACGAATTACTGTAATGACAGATGATGAGTTGATTCAGAAAATAGCACAAGTATGTGACGAACTGGATTTAAAACTCTGATTTTAGGAGGATGTAAAGTAAAAAATGGGAGAATATCAAGATAATTCTTTAAGCAGTAGGGTTTTTCAAAAACTGCGGGATGACATCTTACAAGGCAAGTGTGAAGAACATGAAGAGCTAAGGGAGAATACAATTGGAAAAGAATTAGGTGTAAGCAGAACTCCTGTACGAGAAGCACTTCGTCAATTGGAATTGGAGGGACTTGTTACAATTATTCCAAATAAAGGAGCATATGTAACTGGAATTTCAGCCAAAGATGTAAGAGACATCTATATGATCCGTTCGACACTTGAGGGCTTGTGCGCAAGATGGGCGACAGAGAATATCACAGAAGAACAATTAGATGCATTGGAAGAAACCATGCTCATTTCAGAGTTTCATATTAAAAAAGAGGGTGGTGGTTGTGCGGAACAGATGGCACAGCTTGATGGAAAATTCCATGCCATTATGTATGAAGCGTCTAATAGTAGGATTTTAAGTCGTGTACTTATGGATTTTCATAAATATGTACAGCAGGCGAGAAAAACTTCAATTTTGTCAGAAGAACGTGCCAGAAAGTCTATTCGTGAACATCGTCAGATATTACGAGCTATAAAAGAAAAAGATGCAGATACAGCAGAACAACTAGCGAATGAACATATTTTACATGTGATTCAGAATTTAAAGAAGCAGGGATTTGATGACAAAGCAATAAATTAATACCAGTATGAAAAAGGAGAAAAAACATGGAAAAGATTAAAATGACTACCCCAATTGTAGAAATGGATGGAGATGAAATGACACGTATACTCTGGAAAATGATCAAAGAGAATCTTTTAGAACCATTTATTGATCTTAAAACAGAGTATTATGATCTTGGCCTTCAAAAAAGAAATGAAACAAATGATCAGATTACAATTGATTCAGCTCTTGCAACAAAAAAATATGGAGTTGCTGTAAAATGTGCCACTATTACACCAAATGCAGCCAGAGTAGAAGAATAT
>JAHHTM010000328.1 GCA_020024675.1 Muricomes sp. | reverse complement strand
ATCTTGTTCTTGCTGCTGATCTTCCTGTGATGTATCATCAGACTGACTCTCCTCATTTTCTAATCCTTCATTTGTTTGAGAGTGATCTGAATTTTCTTCCGACTCCACTTCATCTTTTTCCGGAACAAAACGAATTCCTTTTTCAATTTTTTCAAAATGCTCTAAATATAGTGTACCTTTGATTCCTGGATATTTCTCTCCTAAAATTTTTAATATTGGTGGAATCTGTGCGAGTTTTGCACTGTAATCGCTCTTTCCAAGTAAAATTTCCACCTCTCCAAAATAAAGATTGAGATTACTGCCATCGCACACAATCCGGTCTGGTTTTAACTTGAATTTTAAAAGCAGTTCTGATACTTCCATAATTCTTTGGAAAACTTTTTTGTCTTCTACAGGGATTACCTTTCCAATTTTGACTTTGGTTTCTTTAATATCCATACCTTCAATATATGATACGTTTTTTAATTTCTGATCTGCCTTATATATTGCAATCCCATCTTGTGCAAAATATAAATATTCATGTTTATATTCGATATAACCTATCGGTGTTTTCTCTTTCACTTTAAGGATAATCGACCATGGTGTTTTAAATTTTACATCTATTTTTTCAATGGCAGGTGGCTTTTCTGTATCTTTATATTTACATTTCCACCACGCATAAATACTATTGGCTGTACTTTTATCTTGATTAAGCCACTTCACGACTTCGGATTTTGATGAATACACAGTGCCTTGTACATCAATTTCTCTCACATGAAAGAGTAATAGCAAAATTGCAACAAAGAGCATGACTGAAAGAATAATCATTGCAAGCGCTTTGATCCAGCCATTTTTCTTTTTTCTTTTTGTTTTTGCCATTCATAACCCTCCTAATGTATGATTTATCGTATATTTTATCAAATCTTTTGTGTTTTGAGAAGATATTATTCTTGTTGCGCCGAAACGCTCAATACAATTCCCATCTCTAATAACAGAAATACAACCGATGTTCCTCCGTAACTGACAAAAGGAAGCGTGATTCCTGTATTTGGAATTGAATTTGTAACTACGGCGATATTTAGGATTACTTGTATCATCATATGAGCCATAGCACCTGACGCGATCAACGCTCCTGTTAAATCTTTCGCATTTACCGCAATTACAAAAAATCTCCAGATGAGTATCAAAAAAAGTACAATCAAGACTCCCGCTCCTACAAGCCCTAATTCCTCACAGACGATTGAAAAAATCATATCATTTTGTGCCTCTGGTAAAAATCCAAGTTTCTGGACACTATTTCCAAGTCCTCTGCCAAAGAGGCCTCCTGATCCTATAGCATACAATCCTTGCAACGTCTGGTATCCTTTTTCATATTGTTCTGGATTACGCCAAATTGCAATTCGCTCCAACCGATAACTTTCTAATGCAAGAAATATTCCCATAAAGCCTATTCCTACCACAGCCATCCAGATAAACTGCGCGTATTTTGGACTGGCCACAAACACAAGTACTGCCGCAATTCCAAGAATGATGATTGCTGTACTTAAGTTGCTCGCACCTACTAAAGCTACAATTGGAAGAACTGGAAATATCACTTTAAAAAGAGTTTTTAATTTTCCCATTTTCTTGGCATTTTTTGTAATTATGCACGCAAGAAATAGTATCACTGCAATTTTTGCAAATTCGGACGGTTGAAAAGAAAGAGGGCCCAAAGAAAGCCATCTTTTGGACCCGTTGTATTCATCGCCTATAAACATAACCGCAATTGACAGAATAACCGCTGTCAAATATGCAGGTTTTGCAAATGATAGAAAAATATGATAATCCATACCCGCTGCAATCACCATTGTCAAAATCCCTAATAATGTAGCAAACCCTTGTTTTTTCAGGTAATAAAATGAATCCTGAAATTTTACCTGTCCATTATACGAACTAGTACTGTATAGTAACACAAGTCCTGTAATAACCAGAACAAATACCGTTGTCATTAAC
>JAHHTM010000327.1 GCA_020024675.1 Muricomes sp. | reverse complement strand
AGAAAATAGTACATGTATTTTTTAGTGTAAGAATGTAATCCGATTGGAAATGACTTGATATAAAGTCTTTCAATCGGATTCTTTTTTTACTCAGTTGATAGTTTGAACTTTCTGAGGAATAATTTCATGAATCCGCCATATTACATTAAAGAGAGAGTATTATGAAAGGTGGAGAATCTTTTGGAAAATGAATTATGGAATGGGGTCTGTTTATTAATTATAAAGCATTGACTCAAGACGAATCTCTAGAAAAATTGGATTCCTGGAAAAGGTATGGTTTTATGAACAGAAAAAAGGTCCGATGTTTTTTCAAAAAGCTTTAAACTTTTCTTGAAAACATCGGACCTTTTTTTCAAAAGCCTGCTTCCTTTTTTTAGAATGGGATGCGGCCTCTATTTATTGAATAAACAAGCTGATTAAAAAGGCTTATCTATTTTTACGTGCATTTCTTTTTTCAGCATGATCGGCACGTTGTTGTTTTAACTGATCCTGCTGACGTTTCAATTGTTCCTGCTGCATACGCTGAGCTTCTTCCAAACGTTTCATGAATCCGGATTTCTTCATCGGTCTTCGTTTGTTCGCTTCCAGTTTAGCTAATAACTTTTCTTCATTAATTGTATAACGGAAGAATAAAGTCTGAGCAATAGTAATCAATGTTGAGATGAAATAATAGTATGTCAAACCTGATGCATAACTGTTGAAGATAAACAAGAACATCAACGGCATCATGTACATCATTATTTTCATACCAGGCATTTGCTGCTGACCTGTATTGGTCATCTCCATATTATATTTTGTATAGATAATATTGGTGATAGTCATTAACAGACAGAACAAACTGATATGATTACCAAAATAAGTTGAAATTAAAGGAATCTGAGCGTCCCAGCTGATGATTGAATCATATGTTGACAAGTCATGAGCCCATAAGAAGCTTTCGTGACGTAATTCAATAGCAGAGGGGAAGAACATGAACAAAGCAATCAAGATAGGCATCTGTAATAACATAGGTAAACATCCGCTCATCGGGCTTGCTCCAGCACGGTTGTACAATTCCATGATTTCACGTTGTTTATCCAATGCCTGATCCTGATTAGGATATTTTGCATTGATTTCTTCTACCTGAGGACGAAGTACACGCATCTTGGCCGATGACATATACGACTTGTATGTCAATGGAAATAAAATCAGTTTGACAATAACAGTCATCAGGAAGATTAACCAACCATAGTTACCGATAAATCCACCCAGGAAGTTAAATAATGGGATAATGAAGAATTGATTAACCCAGCGGAAAATACCCCATCCAAGAGGAACTAATTTCTCTAAACTTAATTCCTGATCATCGGATAAGTTGTCATTAAAATCGTTCAGCATTGAATATTTATTCGGAACAAAGAAATATTCAAAGTCTGTTGTTTTTGCACCATTCAAATCGAACGCAACATCAGCTGAAGTCTTGAAGTTCTTCATCAAGTCACCTTGTTTATACATCTGAGATTCCAATTCTGCATTTTTGAAACCATCTTTAGATGTAAGAACGGTTGAGAAATACATGTCTTTGTAGCCAATCCAATGTAAATTCTCCTTGAAAGATTTACTGTCATTACCAGCTTCGCTTAAATTATCTACGTCGTCACCATATAATTTATAATAAAGTCCTACGTAGCGATCTTCGAACTTACGTCCTTTTTCCTGCTGGCGGATATCCTGTTCCCAATAAACGTGTAAAGATTCTGTATTAGGAGAAAGAATACCATTCAAACCTGTACCTTGTACAGAGAACTTCATTCTATAATCATTGTCTTGTAAAGTATAAATGAAATCAAGATAGCTGTTTTCATTTACTTGAAGGCGCATAACTACATTGTTCTTATCACTCTTAATAGGAGAGAAATATAAATTCTTTGTATTAATACGCTGGTTGGCAGCAGTAATCAATGAAAAATCTAATTTGGATTCTTCATTGTCGAATAA
>JAHHTM010000326.1 GCA_020024675.1 Muricomes sp. | reverse complement strand
TTATTATATTGCTCATAAGTTAGTGAAAAAATCAAATGAGGCAGGATACCTTGTTGGAAGTCGAGGATCTGTAGGATCTTCATTTGTTGCTACAATGGCAAATATTTCTGAAGTTAATCCTTTGCCTCCACATTACTATTGCCCTCATTGTCAATACAATGAATTTTTGGAAGACGGATTAATTGCAAATGGATATGATTTACCTGACAAACTATGTCCAAAATGTGGAAAACCTTTAAAAGGTGATGGGCATAATATTCCTTTTGAAACATTCTTAGGTTTTAATGCTGATAAGGTTCCAGATATAGATTTGAACTTTTCTGGAGATTATCAACCTACAGCTCATGCATATACAAAAGAAATTTTTGGAGAAAGTCATGTCTATCGTGCTGGAACCATTTCTACTGTAGCTGAAAAAACAGCGTACGGTTATGCTAAGGGGTATGCTGAGTTAATGGGAAAAGAAAATAGTATTCGTAGTGCAGAATTGGAAAGAATTGCTAAGGGCTGCACTGGTGTTAAGAGAACAACTGGACAACATCCAGGTGGAATTATTGTTATTCCAGAAAACATGGATGTTTATGATTTTACACCTTATCAATATCCTGCAGATGATTTATCCGCTGAATGGAAAACGACTCACTTTGATTTCCATGCGATACATGATAATGTTCTCAAATTTGATATTTTAGGACATGTTGACCCTACAGTTATTAGGATGCTTCAGGATTTAACTGGAGTTAATCCAAAAGATATTCCAACAAATGACCCAAATGTAATGAGTTTATTTAATTCAACAGAGGCTCTGGGGATTAGTTTAGAATTCTTAAATTGTAAAACAGGTGCATTAGGTTTGCCGGAATTTGGTACGAAATTCGTTAGAGGAATGCTTGAACAAACACATCCAACTTCATTTAGTGATTTAGTTATTCTATCTGGGTTGTCACATGGAACAGATGTTTATCTTGGAAATGCTGAGACATTGATTTCGTCTGGAACGTGTACTTTAAAAGAGGTTATTGGTTGTCGTGATGATATTATGGTGTATTTAATTGACAAAGGTTTACCAAACAAAGATGCATTTGATATTATGGAATGTGTTCGTAAGGGTAAATCTCCAGCAGTATTTCCAGAAAAAAAATATGAAGAATTAATGAGAAAACATGATGTGCCAACATGGTATATTGAATCATGTAAAAAAATCAAGTACATGTTCCCAAAAGCTCATGCGGCTGCTTACGTTTTGAGTGCTATTCGTGTGGCATGGTGGAAATTGTATTATCCTAGAGAATATTATGCAGTATATTTTTCTACAAGATGTGATGCATATGATATAGAAGTTATGATTCAAGGTAAAGAGGCAATTTTTTCTCGTTATAAACAAATTTTAGAAGATAAACAAGATGGTGTGAAAATTTCTAACAAAGAAGAAGCACTTATTTCTGTGTTTGAAATTGCATTGGAAATGTATGAACGTGGGTATCATTTTAATAATATTTCTTTGGAAAAATCTCATTCGAGAAATTTTATTTTAGATCCTGATGATATTAACGGATTACTTCCGCCATTTGCTGCTATAGATGGATTAGGTGTAGCTGTAGGTGATAGTGTTATTGAAGCCAGAAAAGAAAATAAGTTTTTATCAAAAGAAGATGTTTCCAAGAGAACAAAATTAACGAATACTCATATAGAATTTTTGACAAAACTAGGTGTTTTTCAGAATATGAGTGAAAAAAACCAATTATCTCTATTTGATTTATAAAAAATAATGATGAAAGCATTGTTTTTTGTGATTGTATATGCTATTATATAAATGTAATAGGTGATTTACGAGAGGGGAAACCCTCTCGTTTATATTTATAAATGGAGGAATATATGCTAGATAAGATAAAAAAAAGTATTTTACCTATACTTGATGAATACGATGTTTATTTGGATGATATTGAGTATGTAAAAGAAAATAAAGATTGGTATTTAAG
>JAHHTM010000325.1 GCA_020024675.1 Muricomes sp. | reverse complement strand
TATCCATACTTTCTCCTAACGAACCATCTGGAAAAACTGTTCTGTAAGATCTTTTTTCTCACAAAAAACGCCTCGTTTAACAAGCGTGACCGTCTTACTTCCCGGTTTCTTGATTCCACGCATAGTCATACACATATGCTCAGCTTCTGCCATAACAAGCACTCCCTTTGGTTTTAAATTTTCCATAAGTGCATCTGCTATCTGTCCTGTCATCTGTTCTTGAAGCTGCAATCTTTTCGCATATACTTCCACTGTACGAGCAAGTTTGCTAAGTCCTACAACTTTCCCATCTGGAATATATGCAATATGAACTTTTCCATAAAAAGGAAGTAAGTGATGCTCACAAGTAGAATAAAATGTAATATCTTTCTCTACTACCATGTCATTGTTTTCAACATGAAATATCTTTTTTAAATGCTCGCCTGCATCTTCTTGCATTCCACCATATATTTCTTCATACATTCTTGCAATTCGATCTGGTGTTTCTAGAAGCCCCTCTCTTGTAATATCTTCTCCAATTCCTTCCAGTAAAAGTCTGACACCTTGTTTTACTTTTTCCTGATCTATCATTTCTTTTTCCTCTTCTCTACTATTTCCATTACCTGTCCTAAATAAGACAAAGAACCAAATGCTAGAATCACATCTTCCTCGGCCGCATCTAGATATGCCATTTCTACTGCTTTTTCAATTTCTTTTACCGCTTGCACACAAGAACAATACTCCACTAAAACCTGCTGCAGGCTGCCGGCATCCAATGTTCTGTTTTTATCCGGAAGCTCCACCGTATAAATTTTTTCTGCCAATGGTCCCATAATCTGTGCAATCTTATTGTATTCTTTATCTTTAAATACACCCATGATAAAGATAAGATGTTTTCCTTTAAAATACTGCTGAACAGATTCTCTCAATTTCAATGCTGCATCTTCATTATGTGCACCATCTACAATAAATAGTGGTGTTCTATCAATGCATGTAAAACGTCCAGGCCACTTTGTTTTTCTAAATCCTTCATACACTGCTTTCTCTGTAATCGTATAGCCTTTATCTTCTAAAGCTTTTATCAGCCCTAAAACAGTCACTACATTCTTTATCTGGCATTTTCCTGCCAGTGGAATCAGAAGTTCTTTGTATGTTTCATACGAAATGATCAGTCCATCAAAACTTTCTTTATGTAATACGGCTTTTTTTTCATCTTCTTCATATAATCTGCATCGTCTCAACGCAGCTGTTTCTTCTAACACATCAAGCACTTCTTTGGTCTGTCCTGCAGTAATTACATGACATCCCTCTTTTATGATACCAGCTTTGTTTTGAGCAATTTCTTTTAAGGTAGTTCCCAAAATTCCCATATGATCTCTGCTGATAGTTGTAAATACTGCTGCCACTGTGTTTTCAACAATATTTGTAGCATCCTGTATTCCACCAAGGCCTGTTTCTAAAACAACAATATCACAGTTTTTTTCCTTAAAATACAAAAAAGCCACTGCTGTCTCTACTTCAAAGATAGTGGGACTACTCTCACCTCTTTCTTTCATACGCGCAGTTGCTTTCTGAACTTTTTCTACTAAACATGCGAATTCATCTTCTTTGATCCATTGCTGATCAACACTGATTCGTTCCAGATAAGAAACAACTGTTGGCGAAACATATCTCCCTGTACGGTAACCCGCCTCCGTTAAAATTGACGAAATGTACGCAAGCACTGATCCCTTGCCATTGGTTCCTGCGATATGTATGAACTTCAAGCTATCCTGTGGATTTCCAAGTTCACGCAACAGTTCTCGAATCGTATCCAAGCCAAGTACACTTCCGTATTTCGACACTTTGTCCAAATATACCCTTGCTTCTTTATAGGTCACGTTTCTCGTTTCCTTTCTATTATATTTATTAAATTATAATTATACGTTTTTTATCATAACACACGTACCTAAACCTTTCAAGCAATGACTTATCCTTTATTTTAATAACTACTGATTATAAAATTTGAGCACATTTTTC
>JAHHTM010000324.1 GCA_020024675.1 Muricomes sp. | reverse complement strand
TTCTTTAATATACTGATTTTCGGTTAAAGCATAGGCTAATCCAAGCATCGAATTGGCTTCATCAAATGTACCATAACAATTTACCCTTGGACTATCTTTAGAAACTCTACTGCCACCAACAAGGCCTGTTTCTCCTTTATCTCCTGTTTTTGTATATAAATTTGCCAAATTAAATCACATCCTAAGCTTCTACTTCTACGGAATCAACAATTCCTACGATTGCAGCATCTACTGGAGCATCAGGTCGATCAAGACTTTTTCTTGATGAACTGCCTCCTACTAGAATAACTACTTCTCCACAACCTGCACCAACTGTATCCACAGCAACTTGTGTTTCACCATTAGGTTCCAGTTTTTCTGTTAACTTCTGAACAACTAAAAGTTTATACCCAGTCAAGTTTTCATCTTTTCTTGTGGAAACAACTGTTCCAACTATTTTTCCTAAATACATTGTGTACCTGCTTTATTCTTTTATAATCTTAATACCATACATATCTGCAGCTTCTTTTGCCATCTGTGTAATCAAAGTGTTTCTGGAAACAATAAGAACTTCTTCTCCTTTGTATGCTTCTACATCTTTTTCACCTAACACTTTCAGGTCAAAATGTGCTGTAGCCTGCTGTCTGGTTTCATCTTCTTTCTTTTTACCTAACACTTTTTTATAAAGTTTATCTGATGTAGTAAGAGAAATTCCATATCCCTGTATCTTATCCATATTCCGCTTTAACTGCTGGCGCAATGAATCAGAGATAATAAAGCCTTTTTCCATTCTTTCTCTATTATCAGGACAACAACCATCTACTACTGCAATTACTCGTTTTCCTCTCATTAATGCTGTAGAGATTAAACGAGTTGCCTCTGTGTCAGAAATACAAGCTGCTAATTTTGCCGCAGTATTAATTGTCATCGTTGGGATAATTAACGTTTCAAGTTGTGTAGCTAATTGTTCGGGAAGGAATCCTTCACCGCCAAGAATTTGTCTCGGTGCTAATGCATTTTTAATTAATTCTACATCTAAAACTCTTTTTGCACTTTCTGTAAGATATACAGAAAAACCATATCCTTCCTGCTTAAGCAGTTCAAGTTCTTTTATTGATTTTTCAAAGCCTAAAGTTGAGCCTGTAAAAAGGACCACTGCTTCTTTGGAAGATAAGGTTAAATTTTCTCTTACTTTTTGGGTTATATATGTAATTAACTCATCTGTAATATGATCCATAAAATCACCTTATTCTACAATTTTTGCAAAATCGCCATTCGAAACACCTGCTGCATTTGCTTCTTCCTGGTCGATATGCATTTCCAATGCTGAAGTGTCTGTTACTCTCATTAAAACGTTTTTAAAAATCAAACCTCTGTTATTGTCACTTCCTATTTCTACATTAACAATTTGTCTATCTTTTAATCCATATTTTTCTGCTAAATCAGGAGTCATATGAATGTGACGTGATGCTACAATAACGCCGTTATCCTTTTTTACAGAGCCAGCCGGTCCAATTAACTCAATTCCCGGTGTTCCTTCCAGGCATCCGGATTCACGGATGGGAGCTTTCACTCCCAACTTGAATCCGTCTGCAACTGAAATTTCCACCTGCGTTTTACTTCTTAAAGGTCCGAGAACTCTTACTTTTTTCAGCTCTCCTTTTGGTCCCTTTATTGTCACGACTTGTTCTGCAGCAAACTGGCCTGGCTGTTTTACTGGTTTTAATGTAGTAAGTTCAGATCCCTGTCCAAAAAGAATATCCATATCCTTACGATCTAAGTGAACATGTCTTCCGGATACACCAATAGGAATTCTTAACTCATCATTTTGAGTTAGTTCATCTGATACAATCTTAGTTACTAATTTAATCAGTTCTTCTTTTGTTACATTAATCGTACCCATTTGCTGCCTCCTCTATTAAAGAGTAGTTGTAGCAAGAATTTTTTCAATGTCGCTATGAGGTCTTGGAATAACGTGCTGTGATACAACTTCACCAACTTTAGTAGCTGCATAAGCTCCTGCATCTACAGC
>JAHHTM010000323.1 GCA_020024675.1 Muricomes sp. | reverse complement strand
CAGAGCTGTTCTTTAATTCTTCATCTTCTATGAGGTTTTTAAGTTCAGTGTTTGTCACAGCATAAGATCTATAATTAAAATTCATTAATGCAATTTCTGGACGACATAAGAAATCAATAAATTTTTCGGCATTTTCTTTATGCTTTGCATTTTTGGGAATAACCCATCCATCAATCCAAAGGTTTGAACCTTCTTTTGGAATAACATATTCAAGATTAGGGTTTTCCGCTTTTGTATAATGTGCTTCACCAGAATAGATTACACCAATGGCTGCTTCATTCCCAATCATCTTATCTCGGACTTGATCAATCACATAAGCTTGAACTAAAGGTTTCTGTTTAAGCAGTAGATTTTTAGCTGCTTCCAATTCATCAAGGTCAGTTGAATTTAGCGAATATCCTAGATATTTCAAGGTAACACCGAGAGCATCTCTTACGCTGTCCTGCATAAGAATACTATCCTTATATTTTTCATCCCACAGGCAGGACCAACTGTCAATTGGTTCATCCACAAGGGTTTTGTTATACAAAATACCAACTGTGCCATAAAGATAAGGAACGGAATACTTAACTTCTGGATCAAATTCTTTTGAATGCTCTATATATGTTTTATCAATATATTTATAATTTGGGATATTATCAAAGTTAATCTCAGCTAAAAGATCATTTTGAATCATTCTTTGAATCATATAGTCAGAAGGACAAACAACATCATACGCAATGGCCCCTGACTGGATTTTAGGATACATGATTTC
Source organism: Muricomes sp. (assembly GCA_020024675.1). Classification (GTDB taxonomy): domain Bacteria; phylum Bacillota; class Clostridia; order Lachnospirales; family Lachnospiraceae; genus JAHHTM01. Next base: position 1,271 of record JAHHTM010000323.1, on the reverse strand, counting down.
GTTCGTTTCAAATTCTTCATATATTACATTGATGCCAGTTTCCTGCTCGAATAATTCGAGTACTTCTGGATTAATATATTCTCCCCAGTTGTACACAATAACCTGATTATCTCCAGAAATATTGTTTTTTGAATTATAGAAAAATCCACCTGCAACGATAAGAATTACGATTGCAGCTGGCACAACAGTACGCAAAGTTGTTCTGACACGTTTGTGTATTTTTTTGTTTCGAACAGTGCTGCTTTTGCTTTTCTTTGACTTTTCATCTGGAGTTATGTTAATCAAAAGAAGAAGGACAAGTACAGTCATAAACATAATCGTAGAAAGTGCGTACATTTCTGGTTTGATTCCCTTACGGACTTCGCTGTAAATCTTTGTAGAAAGAGTGTCAACCCCAGGACCTTTTGTAAAATGCGTGATTACAAAATCATCCAGTGACATGGTAAAGGAAAGTAAAAATCCTGAAAATACACCGGGAAGTATGTCCGGTAATACAACTTTAAAAAAAGCATAAATGGGGGATGCACCAAGATCAAGAGCTGCTTCATATGTGCTTTTCCGAGTTTGTTTCAATTTTGGCATTACACTTAAGATTACATAAGGAATATTAAATGTAATGTGTGCTAAAAGAATTGTTTTAAAACCAAGCGAGAATCGGAAGGCAATAAATAAAAGCATCAAAGATATTCCGGTTACGATATCAGCATTTAGCATCGGAATATTGGTTACACCCATAATCAATGCACGCATTTTAGGCTTCATTGCCTGAATGCCGATAGCGGCTATAGTACCAATCAGTGTTGCGATAACCGCAGATAAAAGTGCAATCGCAAGAGTGGTATAGAGTGCATTCATGATTGCATTGTTCTGGAAAAGGGAGAGGTACCATTTTCCTGTAAACCCTCCCCATTTTGCACGGGATTTGGAGCTGTTAAAAGACAGAACCATTAAAGTGACAATAGGAGCATATAGAAGTATAACTATTAAAATAAGATAAAATCGTTTTAATGCGTTTTTTATCAAAATGTAGTTCCCTCCCCATCTTTATCATATTTGGCAATGATTGCCATACTTGCAATAATAAATATCATCAGAACAAGTGAAAGCCCAGAACCTACATTCCAGTTGCTTCCTTGCTTAAATTCCTGTTCAATAACATTACCAATAAGAAGAATCTTACTACCGCCGAGAAGATCAGAGATAACGAAAGTAGTGAGTGATGGAACAAACACCATTGTGATTCCACTTATAATTCCAGGAATGCTGAGTGG
>JAHHTM010000322.1 GCA_020024675.1 Muricomes sp. | reverse complement strand
TTTTAAAACTACTCTTACATTTATACGAAATTTTGAAAAAATTGTCCGTATGACTCCAAGTGAATATCGGAAATATTATTAGTTATATAGAAATAAAAAAGAGTCTAAAAAAATGTCGTCAAGAATTTCTTGTCGACATTTTTACAATTCTTATTTTGTTTTTGACTTTTCCAATGCTTTTATATACTCCACCAACTTTGTTACTTTCTTCTCATGAAATTCCATCATAGTGAGATAATAGATATACGCGCCACTCTTTTCAAGTTCAGACTGATACATCCACAGTCTTGTTCTCCCTTCTGGAAGAAATACAAACACATCGTATCCTTGCTTAAAAAGTTCATCAAATTTTTCTGGCTCTACATTCGCAAGTTCGACCTGCCAATCCATATCTTGCTCTTTAAAAAGTTCATTAGCACGTCTGCAATACTCTACAGCAGGCTTTTTTAATATTGTCATTCCAGGTAGTGGAAATGGCCTTCCCCATACAGGAGACCCACAAATAAATAATATTTTTTTCATGACAAAATCCCCCAGTATCTTTTTTGTTTCAGAATACCATAACCTTTTATTTTTTTCAAATTAAATTTTTAATATTGAAATACTTGCAACAAAAAACTCCTCAGAGTTTCCGCCCTGAGGAGTTTAATTCTATCTTCAATTAATCTGTATAATTGTCAAAATATCCCTGAATATAGATGATAGGTGTACCCTTGTCTCCTGAACCACTTGTAAGGTCAGAAAGTGATCCTAAAAGGTCTGTGATACGTCTAGGTGTTGTTCCTAATGTAGCATTTGTTCCTTTCAAGCTTGTAGCCTTTTCATCTTTCTCATGAATACTCTTTTTGATTGCTTCTTTCAGCTCATCACCAGAAAGTTCTGCAAAATCATTATCCGCAAGATATTTCAGTTTAAGTTCATTTGGTGTTCCTTCAAGTCCTTTTGTATATGCTGGTGCTACAACTGGATCAGCAAGTTCCCAGATTTTTCCTACTGGATCTTTAAATGCTCCATCACCATAAATCATAACTTCTACATTTTTTCCAGTCTTTTCTTTCATGGCTGTGTGAATTGCTTCAACAACTTCTTCACAGTTGATTGGGAAAAGTTTTACTGTGTCTTCTGTAGCTCTGTTAGATCCTAAAAGACCGTATGCATCATTATATCCACTTCCATTGATGCTCTTTGTCATGATATCATCTAAAGCATAAACTTTTTCTGCGCCATTTTCACGGAGAATACGCTTTGTTCTCTGACGTGTATGGATATCACATGTAAGAACATTTTTTGTGTATGACAGAATTGCCTTAGGATTATTTGCAAAGATAATCTCTACTTCTGCGCCTGCTTCCTGAATCAGATTTTTATAGTATTCAATATAATCCACACCTGTGAATACGTGTTTTTCATAACCGAATAATTCTCTGTACTTCTCTTCTGTGAGAACATCAGACCATGGATTTACACCCTTTTCGTCAAGAACGTCCATGTCAATAAGGTGGTTACCTACCTCATCAGAAGGATAGCTGAGCATAAGAACAACTTTCTTACATCCCATTGCGATACCTTTCAGACAGATAGCAAAACGGTTACGGCTTAAGATTGGGAACAAAATACCAACAGTGTCATCTCCGAATTTTTCTTTTACGTCCGCAGCAATATCTTTTACATTTGCGTAATTTCCCTGAGCACGGGCAACTACAGCTTCTGTAACTGCGATAACGTCTTTATCCAGAATAGGAAAATTGGCACTCTCTGAAGCTTTTAATACACAATCAACAACGATGTCTGCAAGATTGTCACCTTCTCTGATAATTGGTGCACGAACGCCTCTAGATACAGTTCCAACCATACGATTTGAATATTCCATAAATTAAACCTCCTATATCTGCTTCTACATATTAAATTATTTTTGCTGCAGATTTACTCTTCGGTCATATTATATCACGTATTCCTGTTTATTACTTAATAATTATAATTAAACTCGTGATACAAACATTTTCCTTAACGATTATATCACTTTATGTCG
>JAHHTM010000321.1 GCA_020024675.1 Muricomes sp. | reverse complement strand
GTTGTCTTGAAAAGTTATAAAATTTCTTTAAAAGCCTTTACATTGGCTTCAGGGCTTTTCCCCTTAAATACAGCTGAACCTGCGACGATTAAATCACATCCTGCACTAATCACTTCTTCAGTATTCTGAAGACCTATTCCCCCATCTACTTCTATAATGAAGTGATATCCTTTAGATTTTCTTATTCTATCCAGTTCTTTAATTTTCCCGGTTGCTGACGGAATAAATTTCTGTCCGCCAAATCCCGGATTTACTGACATAACGAGAACAAGATCAATATCCTCAAGAATATACTCCAATACTGACACCGGAGTTGCAGGATTTAATGCCACACCAGCTTTTTTCCCAAAAGATTTAATCTGCTGAATGACTCTGTGAAGATGTACACATGCCTCCTGATGCACAACAATATACTCTGTCTTTTCTGTAACAAAATCCTCAATATACTTCTCAGGATGTTCAATCATCAGATGCACATCATACGGTGCAGTTTCAAATTTATCCAGAGATTTCATCACCGGTGCTCCAAAACTGATATTCGGAACAAAATGTCCATCCATAACATCTATATGTATGTAATCTGCTCCAGCTTTACTTATTTCCATGACCTGATCACCAAGACAGGAAAAATCTGCAGATAAAATTGACGGTGCAAGCTTTGCCATAATCATTCTCCTTAATACTTTTTTTTCTTTTTTAGTTCTTCCATATTCGCAACATAAGATTCATATCTTACTTTATGGATTTTTCCTTCTTCAACTGCTTCCCTTACCCTGCATAAAGGTTCTTTCAAATGGAAACAATTATCAAATTTACATTGACCTTTAAGTTCTGCAATTTCCGGATAATAATCCATAAGTTCAGCTTCATCGGCCTCCAGAATATCGAATGAAGTAAAGCCCGGCGTATCAAACACCATTCCGCCTTCAGCAGTCTCAAAAATTTCCACATGCCTTGTTGTATGTTTTCCGCGATTAGTTTTAGAACTTATATCTCCTGTTTCCATATTTGCTTCCGGAATAATTTTGTTTGTGATTGTAGACTTCCCAACACCTGACGGTCCGGCAAAAGCAATTTTATGTGTACCTATTTCTTTTTTTAATGCATCTATACCTTCACCCGTCTTGCCACTGACAAATATTACAGGATATATATCTTTATAGATTGCCTCTATTTCTTTCCGTTCTTCATCATCTGCAAGGTCGGATTTATTGACACAAATAATTGGTTGAATTCCATGTTGTTCAGCCATAATGAGAAATTTATCCACTATACTGAAATTGGGTTTTGGATTCTTAATTGCAAATACAACAACAAAATTGTCTACATTAACAATAGGTGGTCGGATAAACTGGTTTTTTCGTTCTTCTACTGAATTAATTACAGCATTACCATCTTCTAAAACCTCAATGTCAACCTGGTCGCCTACTGCAAGGGTAAGGCCTCTTTTTTTAAATATACCTCGTCCTTTTGCTTGAAAAATTCCATTAGCGGTTTTTACATAGTAAAAACCGCCAATGCCTTTTATAATTAGTCCTTTCATCTTCTAAACTGCCATTATCCTTATTCTTTATTTTCGCCTTCCATTTCATCTTTTGGTGGATTTGGGCTTTCCGAATCCGGATTTTCCGGTTTTTCAATATTCGGTGCACCACTGCTAACGGTAATATTTATTGTAGAACCTTTTTCAAGTTTCTCACCTTCTGAGAACTGTTGCCACATTACAATATCCTTGTTATACGCAGTGCTCTGCTCATAGCTGATACTTGGGTGAAATCCTGCTGCAATAATAAGTTTTTGAGCTTCTTTCACATCTTTACCGATTACATTTGGGACACTGTTCTTTGTTGTACCCTTACTGATTACGATATCAATTGCTGTACCCTCTTCAGCTTCATATCCTCCACTTGGAGACTGACCGATAATTGTACCTTTTTCTTCATCACTTTCTTCTTCCGTTACATTACCAAGACGATAATTATATTGTTCAAGTAATGCTTTAATTGCTTCCTTGTCATAAACTTTACCTACAAGAT
>JAHHTM010000320.1 GCA_020024675.1 Muricomes sp. | reverse complement strand
ATTAAATGTAAACATGCTTCTTGTACCAGATACGGCTGCAATATTAGAAGAAGATCTTCCAATGTTTGCAGAAGTGGAAGATCAAAGGGCAATGCTTGGAAGAGTAAAAAAATCGCTTGGAAAGTCTGTGACATGGATAGATGCGATAAAGCCATTGTCTGCACATAAAAAAGAAAAAATATATTATAAAACAGACCACCATTGGACAAGTCTGGGGGCTTTTTATACATTTGTAGATGCGGCACCGATACTTGGAATTAAGGAGGATGTTTCGTCTAAATATGTGTCGTATCCTGTTTCATCAGATTTTAATGGAACGCTTGCTGCAAAAAGTGGAATGAAAATGGGTGTTGATGAACAGATAGATATTTATGTTCCGCAGAATGTGGATAATGATCTAATTGTAAATCATGTAAATGAGCAATTAAAGATGACAAGTATGTATCATAAAGATAAACTGAAAACGAGAGATAAATATGCGGTATTTTTTGGAGGAAATGAGGCTGTCATTGATATAAAAACAGTATCTCAAGAAAACAAAAGACTTCTAGTGATCAAAGATTCCTATGCGAATTGTTTTGTGCCATTTTTAACCCCTTATTATAGAGAAATTGTTATGGTGGATCCAAGGTATTACTCAGGAAGTATAGAGGAAATATTGCAGACCTACAAAATATCTGATGTATTATTTTTGTATAGTGGGAATACATTCTTTCAGGATAATAATTTAAATGGAGTATTACAAAGTGAGCAATCGAATGAAAACAGAGTTCCTGACAAAAAAGGAACCAGTAAGACTGAATAAATTTTTGAGTGAGGCAGGTGTTTGTTCCAGAAGAGAAGCAGACCGCCTTATTGAAAATGGACAAGTTACCATTGATGGAAAAAAGGCAGGAATGGGTGTAAAAGTTATGCCTGGGCAGGAAGTTAAAGTCGGTAAAAAAATTGTTTCGAAAAGTCAGAGAATGATCGTTATGGCTGTCAATAAACCAAGAGGGATTGTTTGTACAGAAGAAAAAAGGGAAAGAAACAGTATTATCCGTTTTTTAAATTATCCAGAACGTATTACTTATGTGGGGCGTTTGGACAAGGATTCCAGAGGCCTTCTTCTAATGACAAACAATGGTGATATTATAAATAAGATGATGCGTGCAGGAAATCTGCATGAAAAAGAATATAAAGTCACAGTTGATAAAGAAATTACAGAACAGTTTCTTTCTAAAATGGCATCAGGTGTGCCGATTCTTGATACTGTTACAAGACCATGCAAAATAGAGAAAATAGGAAAATACACGTTTAAGATTATACTTACTCAAGGGTTGAACAGACAAATTCGAAGAATGTGTGAGGCACTTGGTTACGAAGTTAAAGACCTTTTGCGTACAAGAATTATGAATATTGAATTAGGTCAATTAAAAGAAGGAACATACAGAATGCTGACAGATCAGGAGCTGGAAGTGCTTTATGATCTTGTAAAAGATTCTTCAAATGACACAGTCGTACCAGAAAACAAGAAAACAGCATGTCCAAAAGAAAGGCGGAAATAATATATGGCAGATTCAAAAAAAAGAATGTTTGAACTTGTAGAACTTTTGAACCGTGCAAGATTTGCTTATGAACAGGAAAATAAAGAAATCATGAGCAACTATGAATACGACAGATTATATGATGAATTACAGGGACTGGAACAAGAGCTTGGGATGACTCTTGCATCCAGTCCTACCATTAATGTTGGATATGAGGTTTTAAGTGAACTTCCAAAGGAACGTCATGAAAAACCAATGCTTTCTCTTGATAAGACAAAAGATGTGGAAGGACTTAAAAATTTCCTTCAAGATCAGACAGCAGTGATATCATGGAAACTGGATGGGCTGACAATTGTGCTGACCTATAGAGAAGGAGAACTTTTTAAAGCCGTTACAAGGGGAAACGGAGAAGTGGGAGAAGTTATTACCAATAATGCAAGAGTATTTAAAAATGTTCCACTTCACATTCCATATAAAGGAGAATTAATCCTTCGTGGTGAAGCTGTGATC
>JAHHTM010000032.1 GCA_020024675.1 Muricomes sp. | reverse complement strand
TCATCATGAAATACCATTTGAAGAAACAAAAGAAGGTAAAAGATATATTCTGCCAATGGCAGATGCAGTCGTGGATCCCCATAGAACAGATTGTGATTATCCGTTTAAGGGACTGTGCGGTGCGGCTGTTGCCTATAAATTAGTGGAAACTCTTTTTGAAATTATGCAAAAAGACGTGGATGATGTTGATTTTTTGATGGAAAATGTAGCGATTGCAACAATTGGTGATGTGATGGATCTGACCGGTGAAAATCGTATTTTTGTCAGACAGGGATTACAGATGTTGCGATGCACAAAAAATCAAGGGTTAAAAGCATTGATTGAATGTACAAATATTCCGGCGGAGAATATAAATGCATATCATATTGGATTTGTACTTGGGCCGTGTATCAATGCAAGTGGAAGACTTGATACAGCAAAAAGGGCACTTCAATTACTAGAGGCAACAAGTAGGCAGGAAGCGTTAAAGCTTGCAGAAGAACTAAAAGAATTAAACGATCATAGAAAAGAAATAACAGAACGTGGAGTAGAAGAGGCGGTAGAAAAAATTGAACATTCTACCCTTAAAGAGGATAAGGTACTTGTGTTGTATCTTCCGAATTGTCATGAAAGTGTTGCTGGAATTATTGCAGGAAGAATCAGGGAAAAGTATTCGCGTCCTGTATTTGTGCTAACGAAAGCTGAAAAATGCGTAAAAGGTTCGGGACGCTCTATAGAAGAATATAATATGTTTGAAGAAATGACAAAATGTAAAAACTTATTTATAAAATTTGGCGGTCATAAAATGGCTGCAGGTCTTTCTTTATCAGAAGAAAATATTAAAAAATTTCGTGTGTTGATCAATCAGATGTCTACACTTACGGAAGAAGACCTAATTCCCAAGGTACGTATAGACATGCAACTTCCGCTTTCGTATATTACAGAAGGGCTGATCGAACAGCTGGAACTGCTGGAACCATTTGGAAAAGGTAATGTAAAACCATTGTTTGCAGGAAAAAATTTTAAGGTTTTATATCCCAAAATTGTTGGAAAAAATAAAAATGTGTTGAAATTCTGTGTGAGAGATAAAGAAGGAGTGCAGATGGAGGCGGTTTATTTTGGAGATGCGAAGGCGTGTCTTGATTACATTAAGACGAAAAATGAAATGATGTTTACATATTATCCTTCTATAAATGAATATCTGGGAAAAAGAACTGTACAGATTACAGTTGTGAATTATCAATAATATCCCAAAGTGTTGAAAACCATACATTTTTCGGTGCCTTGACATTGAAAAAGTTTGAAAAAAATCAAAAAAATGATATACTAGAAAATATAAAATTTACAGAAATATGAATTCTGAAGAAAATGAAGGTGGGAAAAGTTATGGCAGGTACAAAAGAATACGAATTATTGAATAAAAATCTTGAAATGATAGATGGACATGCTGTAAAAGCACCGGAAGATTTTCAAAATCCGGAGCAGCTTTACCAAGTTCTGATCGACAGAGTTAAAAAGTACCATCCTTCAGCAGATATTTCATTAATTGAAAAAGCATATAAAGTTGCAAGCGAAGCGCATAAGAATCAAATTAGAAAATCAGGTGAACCATATATTATCCATCCATTGTGGGTTGGTATTATTCTTGCAGATCTTGAGATGGATAAAGAAACCATTGTTTCTGGTATGCTCCATGATGTTGTGGAAGATACAGAAATTACATTAGAAGATATCACAGAAGAGTTTGGCGAAGAGGTTGCGCTTCTTGTAGATGGTGTTACAAAGTTAGGACAGTTATCCTATTCAAAGGACAAACTGGAAGTACAGGCAGAGAATTTAAGAAAAATGTTTCTTGCCATGGCTAAAGACATTCGAGTTATTATCATAAAACTGGCAGACCGTTTGCATAATATGCGTACGCTTGAGTTTATGACAGAGGCAAAACAGAAAGAAAAATCAAAAGAAACTATGGATATCTATGCACCACTTGCACATAGACTTGGTATTTCAAAAATCAAGATAGAACTTGATGATCTTTCGTTAAAATACAATCAACCAGAAGTTTATTTTAAGCTTGTAGAAGATTTGAACAAGAGAAAAACACAGAGAGAAGAATTTGTTCAGCAGATAGTATCAGAAGTTTCAAAACACATGAAGAATGCTGAAATAGATGCAAAGGTGTACGGTCGTGTAAAACATTTCTTTAGTATCTACAAAAAAATGGTAAATCAAGACAAGACACTTGATCAGGTTTATGATCTTTTTGCTGTACGTATCATTGTAGATTCTGTAAAAGACTGTTATGCAGCGCTCGGTGTGATCCATGAGATGTACACTCCGATTCCTGGAAGATTTAAAGACTATATTGCGATGCCAAAAGCAAATATGTATCAGTCTCTTCATACAACGCTTATGAGTCCTACAGGACAACCATTTGAAATCCAGATCCGAACAGAAGAAATGCATAAGACAGCAGAATATGGTATTGCTGCGCATTGGAAATATAAGGAGAATGGCAACTCGAATAAGAGTGTGAAAGCACAGGAAGAAGAAAAACTTAGTTGGCTGCGTCAGATACTTGAATGGCAGAAAGATATGTCAGATAATCGTGAATTTTTAAGTCTGTTAAAGGGAGACCTGGATCTTTTTTCGGAAGATGTATATTGTTTTACACCAAATGGAGATGTAAAAAATCTTCCGAAAGGGTCTACACCAGTTGATTTTGCATATTCCATCCATAGTGCAGTAGGTAATAAAATGGTTGGTGCCAGAGTCAATGGAAAGCTTGTGAATATAGACTATAAAATACAAAATGGTGACAGAATTGAGATTGTAACTTCTCAAAATTGTAAGGGACCAAGCAGGGACTGGCTGACAATCGTAAAAAGTACGCAAGCGAAGAATAAGATTAATCAGTGGTTTAAAAAAGAATTTAAAGAAGAGAATATTGTTCGTGGTAAGGAAATGATCAACTCTTACTGTAGAGCAAAATCCATTAATCTGATTGATATCATGAAACCAAAATACCAGCAGATCGTACAGACAAAATACGGTTTTCGTGATTGGGAGGCTGTTCTTGCTGCTATTGGACATGGGGGATTAAAAGAAGGTCAGGTAGTGAATCGTCTTGTAGAGGAATATGGCAAGGATCATAAAAAAGAAATTACAGATGAAACAATCCTTGAAAAAATTTCGGAGGCAAGTAATCAGACTGTCCATATTGCGAAATCTAAAAGCGGCATTGTTGTAAAGGGAATTGATGATATGGCTGTTCGTTTTTCAAAATGTTGTAATCCGGTTCCGGGAGATGAAATTGTAGGATTTGTTACAAGAGGAAGAGGACTTACGATTCATAGGACAGATTGTATTAATGTTTTGCATTTATCGGCGACTGAAAGAGAGAGACTTATTACTGCAGAGTGGGAAAGTCCGTCCGAAGCTGGAGGCGGTCAGTATCTTGCAGAACTTAAATTATATGCATATGATAAACCAGGGCTTCTTATGGATATTTCCAAGGTGTTTACAGAAGCGAAGATTGATATGAAGTCTTTGAATGTGCGTACAAGTAAAAAAGGTATGGCGACCTTTGAAATAGGATTTATTGTTCATGGACGCGATGAACTTAATAAAGTCATCGGAAAATTAAGACAGCTTGAAAATGTAATTGATATAGAAAGAACAGCAGGTTAGATATAATGACGATAAAACGATTTTTGACTGGAATGATAGGTACAAACAGTTATCTTATTGTTAATGAAGAAACAAAAGAATGTATTTTGGTCGATCCGGCGGCATATTCAAATGAGATAAAAGAAGCGATTCATAGTGAAGCGTTAAAATTAAAGGCAGTTCTTCTTACGCATGGTCATTTTGATCACATTATGGGAATTGATGATGTTATAAAGGACTACGATGTTCCGGTATACGCACATCAAGAAGAAAAGGAACTTTTAAATGATTCTGCAATGAATCTTTCTCAAATGTATGGGAAAGGATATACTTTTTCTAATGCAATTTATGTATCAGATGGCGAAATGATTGAAATAGCAGGATTTACATTTGAGGTAATTTATACACCAGGGCATACAAAAGGTGGTTGTTGTTACTATTGTAAAGAAAAGCGTGTTCTTTTTTCGGGAGATACGTTGTTTTGTGCTTCTGTTGGAAGAACAGATTTTCCGACAGGCAGCAGTTCACAGCTTATTCGATCTGTGAAAGAAAAACTTTTATGCCTTCCGGAAGAAACGAAAGTATATCCGGGTCATATGGAGGAAACTACGATTTCATATGAAAAGATGAATAATCCCTTTATTTAAGTAGCTTAAGGGATAAGGAAAGCAGGGTTACGGATTTATGATTGATATTATCAGTAAAGATACAGTATTTATGTACAATCTGTATCATATCACAAAGGCATTTTTCCCGAACGAAGAAGTTCATCAGAAACTAGATGAAGGGCAGGAACCATTAGTACAGATGAAAATGGAGGGGGGAACATGCCTTTCTCTTGCGATGAAGACAGATCTTTCTGATCCAGAGAAAAAAAGAAGAGTAAAGTCTATGATTACACGGAGTGTGTATGATAGATTATGTCATATTACAGGCAGACATCTTGCATGGGGAATGTTGACAGGAATCAGACCAACGAAGTTAATTATGCAGCAAATGGAACTCGGGAAAAATGAATGTGAAATATTTGAGTTTCTAAGAAATGAATATGATGTTAGTGAAGAGAAAGCAAAGTTAGGCATTGCAATTGCAAGAAGGGAAAAGGAATTGCTGAGCCGGTTAGATTATAAAAATGGATATAGTCTTTATATTGGAATTCCATTTTGTCCAAGTATTTGTTCTTATTGTTCTTTTAGTTCTTCTCTTGCTTCAAAATGGGAAGATCAGATGGATGAATATCTCGATGCACTTTTAAAAGAGATTCATGCTGTAGCAGAAGGGATGAAAGAGAAGAACCTAAATACTATATACATAGGTGGAGGTACTCCGACTACATTAAGTGCATGTCAACTTGAGAGACTATTCGTAGCATTGGAACAGGAGTTTTCTCTGGATCATCTTTTGGAATTTACGGTAGAAGCAGGAAGACCAGACAGTATTACAAAAGAAAAACTGAAAGTGATTTCAAACCATCCAGTTACAAGAATTTCGATTAATCCTCAGACAATGCAGCAAAAGACATTAGATGTAGTTGGAAGAAAACATACGGTGCAGGATGTAAAAGATGTTTTTCACACTGCGAGAGAACTTGGCTTTGATAATATCAATATGGATCTTATAGCAGGTCTTCCTGGTGAGAAACCAGAAGATATGCGTGATACTCTTGCCCAGATTGAAAAATTAAGTCCGGACAGCCTTACCATCCATGCACTGGCGATTAAAAGAGCAGCCAGATTAGGGCAGGAGCAAAAAGAAATTAATATAAGTTTGGACATAGATGAAATGATTAAGTCAGGAGCTTCCATGGCAGAAAAAATGAACCTTGTACCATATTATCTGTACAGACAGAAAAATATTGCAGGAAATTTTGAAAATGTTGGATATGCAAAGGTTGACAAAGCCGGAATATACAATATACTTATTATGGAAGAAAAACAGACTATCATTGCAACAGGAGCAGGCGCAACGACTAAAATCGTACTTCCAGAAAAACAAATGATGGAAAATGGAAAGAAAAGCGATTTGGTTCGTATTGAAAATGTAAAAGATATAAGGGAGTATATTTCCCGTATTGATGAAATGATAGAGCGAAAAGGAGAATGGTTATGGCGTTAAAGAGAAAACCAGTTACTGGGATGAAGGACATGATGCCTGAAGAAATGGAAATCAGGGACTATGTCATCAGCCTGATAAAAGAGACATATAAAACTTTTGGATTCTCATCTATTGAGACACCATGTGTAGAGCATATTGAAAATCTTTGCAGTAAGCAAGGTGGAGATAATGAAAAACTTATCTTTAAAATTTTAAAACGTGGAGAAAAACTCAAGATTGATACAGCAAAGGAAGAAAGTGATCTTGTTGATGGTGGACTTCGTTATGATCTTACAGTACCACTTTCCCGCTATTATTCTAATAATGCAAATGATCTGCCGTCTCCGTTTAAGGCACTTCAGATGGGAAATGTATGGCGTGCAGACAGACCACAGAGAGGTCGTTTTCGCCAGTTTATGCAGTGTGATATAGATATTTTAGGAGAGCCATCTAATCTGGCAGAGATAGAGCTGATTCTTGCAACAACAACACTTCTTGGAAAGCTTGACTTTAGTAATTTTACGATTCGAATCAATGACCGTAGATTTTTAAAGGCGATGGCTGCATATAGTGGCTTCAAAGAAGAAGATTATGAAAACGTATTTATTATTTTGGATAAGATGGACAAAATCGGTTTAGATGGTGTCGCAGCTGAATTAGAGGAAAATGGTTATGCGAAAGAATCCGTTGAAAAATATCTTCAGTTATTTAAAGAGATTACGAACGACGTACAAGGTGTGCGCTACTGCAAAGAGAAACTGGAAGGCTTTCTCCCGGATGAAGCAGCAGCTTCACTGGAAATGATCATCACAAGTGTAGAAAGTGCAAAAGAAGCACAATTTAAGATGAGCTTTGATCCGACATTAGTAAGAGGAATGTCTTATTATACAGGAACAATCTTTGAAATTTCCATGGATGAATTTGGAGGATCTGTAGGCGGTGGCGGCCGTTATGACGAAATGATTGGCAAGTTTACGGGACAGAATACACCAGCAGTAGGATTTTCTATTGGATTTGAAAGAATTGTTATGCTTCTTCTTGAAAGAGGTTATAAAGTTCCAACTTCAAAAGATAAAAAAGCATTTCCGAAAGGGGGGCCATAAAAAGGCTCCCCTTTCTCAGAAAACGCTGCCTGTAAGGAAGGGGCGACACTACAGTGAAACAAAAGAGAGAAAAAATCAATAAGTACATTATTGTAAGTATTATTTCGGTCTGTCTGGGCATTTTCGCATGGTGGCTGGTGACCGACGGACTGGAGATATTTAGATCGAATGTATTACCGTCTCCGACTAAGGTTTTACGGACCTTCGGCAAGAAATGGGTGGAAACAAAGCCTGACGGCGCGACGCTGCTGCAGCATCTGGGCGCCAGCCTGCAGGTTGCACTGGGCGGTTATTTTATCGGTGCGCTGATCGGCATTCCGCTCGGTATTTTTATGGCTTGGAATGATAAGATCGATATGCTGGTGCGTCCGGTATTCGATCTGGTGCGTACCGTCCCCGGCATCGCATGGACGTCGGTCATGGTAACGCTGGTCGGTATCGGCTTCATGTCCAAGGCGCTGGTTATCTTTATTTCGGCAATGGTTGCGATGGTTATTAACAGCTATTCCGGTATTAAACAGACAAAAACGGTACATTTGTGGGTGGGACAGACTTTCGGCGCAAGCAACTGGGAGCTTTTGACCAAGATTGCGATCCCATCGGCATTACCGATGATCTTTACAGGTCTGGACGTTGCGCTGGGCGCTTCGTGGACAACGCTGGTTGCAGCAGAGCTGCTGGCGTCCACACGCGGTCTGGGCTTTATGATTCAGCAGGCGCGCGGTATTTCCCGTCTGGATATTGTAATCGTAGGTATGATCGTTATTGCGATCACCGGTTCGATTCTGTCTGCAATCATCCGTAAAATCGGCGAGCATGTAGTGAAGGGGGCGCGGCTGCAGTGAAAAAAGTTTATGAAAAGTATAAGCGCATCTATTGGGGCGTTCTCGGTATTTTCATCTTTATCTGCATCTGGTATGCAGCGACAAAATTTACCGGCTTCGGCAATATCATGCCCGATCCGATCACCGTATTCGGCGGCTTCTTCCGGTCGTTTGTAAAGCCGATCGGTACCAAGACCATGGCGCTGCATATTTTAATCAGCCTGAGCCGTGTGCTGGTACCGTATGTGATCGGCGGTGTGCTGGGCGTTATCGTCGGCGTGCTCATGGGCTGGTACAAGCTCGCAGATGCGATCCTGATGCCCTATATCCAGATGATCCGTCCGATTCCTCCGATTGCATGGATTCCGCTGTCGATTATCTGGTTCGGCTTTGATGAAAGCTCCAAGTATTTTCTGATTTTCCTCGCCTGCTTCTTTACAATTGCAGTCACGACCTATAACGGCGTGCATTCGGTAGACGATACGCTGGTGCGTGCAGCCAGAATGTTGGGCGCAAACGATCGTCAGCTGTTTACAACGATTGTGCTGCCGACCACGGTTCCGTATATTTTCTCCGGTCTGCAGGTAGCGCTCGGTTCGGCATGGGCGACGATCGTAGCCGCTGAGATGATCCGTTCCTCCGAAGGCGTCGGCTGGCTGATCGTTCGCGGTCAGGACGTCGGCAATATGGAACAGATCATGATCGGTATTGTGGCGATTGCCCTGACCGGTCTGCTGATTACAACTTTGATGCGTGTGCTGGAAAATAAACTGTGTGCATGGACGGTGAGAGGAAAATGAGTGAAAAGAAAAATGTTCTGATCGAATTCCGTCATGTGGACAAGGAATTCAACAAGCCTGAAGAAGGCGTTTATAAAGTCGTAGGAGATTTGAATGTCGAAGTACGGGAAAACGAATTTCTGGTACTGTTCGGACCCGGACAATGCGGCAAAAGTACGATTCTCAATATGGTTGCCGGCTTTGAAATGCCGACGAGGGGCGAAATCATCTGCAATGGCAATAAGGTGGAGCGCCCCGGCCCGGAACGCGGCATGGTATTCCAGAATACCGCGCTGTTCCCGTGGCTGACGGTTATGGGAAACGTGGAATACGGCCCGAAAATGCAGGGCGTGAAAAAAGAAGAGCGCCGCGCACGGGCGCAGAAGTATATCGATCTGGTCGGTTTGCAGGGCTTTGAAAATTCCTTCCCGGTCAAGCTGTCCGGCGGTATGCAGCAGCGTGTCGGCATTGCCCGCGCATACTGCAATGAACCGCTGGTAATGCTGCTGGACGAGCCGTTCGGTCATCTGGATGCACAGACCCGTTATCTGATGCAGGATGAGCTGACCCGTATCTGGCAGGCGGAAAAGCGCACGGTTATCTTTGTTACCAATAATATTGAAGAAGCCGTTTATCTGGCTGACCGTATCCTTGTGCTGCGCAACTGTCCTACCGGCGTCAAGGCAGAATATGAAATCAATCTGCCCCGCCCGCGTAATTATACCGATCCTGAATTTTTGCGTCTGCGCCGAGAAATCGATGCGGTTGTCGATCATACCCTGTAAGGAGGCTGCCGGATATGGAGAAAAAAGAAGCTAAGGTTGTGGTAAATCACCTGACCAAAAAATTCGGCGACCTTCTGGTGC
>JAHHTM010000319.1 GCA_020024675.1 Muricomes sp. | reverse complement strand
GGCAAAAATCCGCCTTTATGTTTTCCAAGAAGTTCTCCGTTTAAATATACTTCAGCCATATGAGTTACACTTCCGAACCTCAGTACTAAACATTCTTTCTTCATTTGCTCTGTCACAGTAAATGTTCTTTGATACACCATTTCTCCTACATGGTCGGCAAATTCTTTTCCCGGATAAATATCATTATAAGAAGACGGAACCGGCATCAGCCTTGTTCCCCCCAAATGCTTCCCCGCCTCATTTCTTTTCTCGCCTACATGCTCTAATAACTTAAAATCCCAAATTCCATTCAGATCAAACACCATCCTCCCAGATGACATTTTTGGATACAGCATAGATTTCATCCTCCCTTTTACTTCTCCTTTGATGTTGAAAAACGCCTCATCGGAACAATTTTTCTGCTATACAGTTCATTGTCCAACAAGACGTTTATCCGATTCGTATTATTTCGCTTTCAATAAAACGTAGATTTAACCTAAAACATTCCTTCAATTTTCGGCATCAACCCTTGATACCACTGCTTGCAATTCCCTGAACAAACTGCTTTTGTCCGATCAGGAATATAAGCAGCACAGGGAGCAATGCCATCACAGATACCGTCATTACCAAACCATACTCCGTCGAGTACTGTCCAATAAACATCTTGATACCCAACTGAATTGTTTTATTTGACTCTGTATTAAAGTAGATCATCGGTCCCATATAGTCATTCCAAATTGTTACGAATGTGAAGATAACCAGTGTGGTCACTGATGCTTTACTAAGTGGCAATACAATTTTTCTAAAAATACCATATTCCGATAGACCGTCAATTCTCGCCGCTTCCAAAAGTTCATCCGGAATCGAGATAAATGCCTGTCTCATCAAAAATACACCAAATGCGTTAAAGCTCTGCATCAATATGTAGCCAATATGAGTATCTACTAAATGCAGTTTGTTCATCAAAGAATACTGTGGAAGCATATATACCTGCCATGGAATAGCCATAGTTGCTACGTATAGCATAAACAGAATATTTCTTCCTTTAAATTTACATTTTGCAAAACCATACGCTGCAAAACTTGAAGTAATTACCTGAATAATTGTAATAATTACAGTCAGTTTCACTGAGTTAAATGTGAATGTTAAAAGCGGGATTTTCTCCCATACTTTTGAATAGTTGCTCCACTGCGGATCTTTTGGAATCCACTGAATCGGAACAGAGAACACCTCATTGTCAAGTTTCAAAGAAGATGACAACATCCAAATCAACGGCGTTAATGTAATGATTGTCAATACAATAAGCAGGATATAGAGAAGTGCTCTTTTTACAGGATGTTTCTTTTCTACCATTTTCCTAACCTCCTTAATAGTTTACAATTTTCTTCTCAGCCTTAAACTGGAATGCCGTCAACAGCGCAACAATCAGGAACAAAATCATAGCGGCTGCTGATGATTTACCATAATCCCAAGAGATAAATGCCTGATTGTAAATATACTGAGAAATCATAGTAGATGAAGTTCCCGGTCCGCCATTTGTCATCAACCATACCAAATCAAATACCTTAAAGGAATTGATTACAAGCATCATAACTACAAAGAAGGTACTAGGACTAAGCAGCGGCCAAGTAATCTTCCAGAAACGAATCCAGCCTTTTGCCCCATCAAGTTCAGCAGCTTCATACAGACTTTGATCAATTCCCTGCAAACCTGCCAGATAGATAATCATAAAGTATCCCATATTTCTCCATACATTTACAATGATTAATCCCGGAATAACCCATGTTGTAGAAGCCAGCCATCCCGGTGGATTTGAAATTCCAACCATTTTCAAAAATTCGTTAACCGGACCATATTCCGGCTGAAGCATTGCATTAAACACAACAGATACAGCTACTACAGATGCTACATACGGGAAGAACAATGCACTTCTGAAAAACCCTCTTGCTTTAATTTTCTGATTCAACAGAAGCGCCAGCCCCAGTGATGCAATCACTGAAAAAAGCACCGTAAAAATTGTAAAGTATGCTGTCTGCCAGATAGAATCACGAAATACAC
>JAHHTM010000318.1 GCA_020024675.1 Muricomes sp. | reverse complement strand
ATGTAACAGAGATGGATGTAGATGATGCAAGTTTTCGTCAGGTAGTAGAAGATTTGACAGAGAAATATGGAAAGAAAATCGCTCCACATTTCCAGCCAATCCGTGAAAACGAAAAATTAGTCGGATATGTAAATATTATCAAAAATGCAGCGAGAAGATACACAGGACTTGGACAAAGAGAAGAATGTGAAATTCCTGATTACTGTATGCCAAACCTTGAACAATTAAGAGATTCACTTATGGAAGCTGTTGCAGAAACAAGTGATGAATTTATGGAAAGATATTTTGCAGGTGATGAATTCTCAGTAGAAGAAATTCGTGCAGCCATGCGTACAGAAGTTATGGACGGAGATATCGTACCGGTTGCCATGGGATCTAATATACAGGCACAGGGAGTTGCCAATTTGTTATCTGATATTGTAAGATTTTTCCCTAGTCCGGACAAAAAGAAATGTGCAGGTTTGAACCGCAGGACAAATGAGATTTATGAAGCAAATTATGAGTTCTCTAAAGCAAAGAGCGCATATGTGTTCAAAACGATGGTTGATCCATTTATTGGTAAATATTCATTTGTGAAGGTGTGCTCAGGTGTTCTTAAAGGAGAAGATGTTCTTTATAATGCTGATACAGATGCAGAAGAAAAGCCAGGCAAACTTTATACTATGTGTGGCAACAAGCCATCAGAAGTTACAGAACTTTTCGCGGGTGATATCGGTGCAATTGCAAAACTTAGTAATACACGAACAGGTGATACACTTTCTACGAAAGCTACACCAATTACATACGCAAGAACTGAATATTCTGTACCATACACATATATGAAATACACGGTAGATAATAAAGGTGATGAAGATAAAGTTTCTCAGGCACTTTCTAAGATGATGGCAGAAGATGTAACGCTTCGAACGGTGAACGATAGTGAAAATCGTCAGGCGCTTATTTATGGTATGGGAGATCAACATCTTGAAGTAGTAGCGAGCATGCTTGCAGCAAGATATAAAGTTCAAATTAAGCTTGAAACTCCAAAAGTTGCATTTAGAGAGACAATACGCAAGAAATCTGATGTAGATACAAAATATAAAAAACAGTCTGGTGGACATGGTCAGTATGGACACGTTAAGATGAGATTTGAGCCGTCTGGAGACATGGAAACGCCATATGTATTTGAAGAAGAAGTTGTAGGTGGAGCAGTTCCGAAAAATTATTTCCCTGCAGTTGAAAAAGGACTTCAGGATTCAGTAGTGAAAGGACCTCTTGCAGGATATCCGGTTGTTGGGGTAAAGGCTGTTCTCTATGATGGATCTTATCACCCGGTTGATTCTTCAGAGATGGCATTTAAAACAGCTACATGTCAGGCATTTAAGAAAGGATTTATGGAAGCATCACCTGTGCTTCTTGAACCTATTGCTACAGTGAAAGTAACTGTTCCTGATGAGTATACGGGAGATGTCATGGGAGATCTTAATAAAAGACGTGGACGTGTGCTTGGTATGAATCCACTTGCAGGCGGAAAACAAATGATAGAAGCAGATATCCCTATGACAGGATTATTTGGATATTGCACAGTTCTTCGTTCTATGACAGGAGGAAGAGGAACCTATTCTTATGAATTTGCAAGATATGAGCAGGCACCATCTGATGTTCAGGAAAAAGAGATTGCTGCAAGACTAGCAGAAGAATAAGCGTTATTTAAGAATCAAATATTTGAAGAGGGGTTATCCACAAAATAATAAGTGTGATGCTCCTCTTTTTGGTAGGAATTATGTATAATATATTTGAAACTAAGATATAACGAAGATAAAAGAAGGAGGAAAAAGATGCTGTTTTTATGTTATGAAAAATGAACAACATGTAAAAAGGCCAGGAAATGGCTTCAAGAAAAAAGGGTTTCGGTTGAAGAAAGAGATATAAAGACCTTTAATCCTACAGAAGAAGAGTTAAAAGATTGGTATGAAAAAAGTGGATTGCCGTTAAAGAAATTTTTTAATACCAGTGGAAATTTATACAAAGAATTAAAATTAAAAGATCGTTTGCCAGATATGACAGAAGAAGAAC
>JAHHTM010000317.1 GCA_020024675.1 Muricomes sp. | reverse complement strand
TATCCAACCCATCCAACAAGAACAAAAATCACAACCGCAACAGATGTATTTAACAAATAATTTTTCAATTTTTGTTTTTTCATAATCTGTTTTCTATTTGCTTTTTCTTTCTTATAACGTTCTACCTTTTCCTGACTCATTTTTTCAACTCCCTTTTACTTTTATATTACAACGATGAGTCCACCATCATTTGCATACATTGTACTGATTCCAGCCGTATTGACAATGACACTGTCTTTAAATGGAGCTTTCTCCATAAGCACTTTCTCTAATTCTTTCGCACGTTCCGGACAATTACAATGTGCAATTCCTAATATTTTTTTCTCTGCATTTTCTACATCTGTTAATGCATGATCAATCAGCTTTGCTACTGCTTTTTTGATTCCTCTCGCCTGACCAAGTTGGCAAATTGTCCCCTCTGGTGTTGAACCCATGATTGGTTTGATATTAAGTGCACTTGCAACCAATGCTTTTACACCTGAAAGTCGACCATTCTTTCTTAATGTATCCAGTGTCTCTAAAATAAAATAAGTATGCTGTGATGCGATATACTCTTCTACAGTATCAACAACTTCCTGAAAAGACATGCCTGCCTCTTCACATTCTTGTATTTTTATACCAATAAGTGTCTCTCCTACTGATGCAGAACGAGAGTTGAATACATAAATTTCTTTTTCACCATATTCTTCTTCATAAAGTTTCTTGCCAAGCTCTGCACTATTGTAAGACCCACTAAGTTCTGATGACAATGTTACTGCATATATGTGCTGTGCATCACAATGATAACAATTCATATACTCTTCTGGAGATGGACAGGACGATTTTGGACCAACCGGACTTTCAGCTACTTGCTTTAGAAATTCAGCCTGATTAAAGGTATCATCATCTACAATGTGAACTCCATTTACCTCCATAGTAAGAGATGCTCTTTCAAAACATCCACTGTTTTTCATCTCTTCTGTCATTTCCCCACAACTGTCCATTATTATTTTATATTTCATACCATTTCCTCCTATGGCAACCTTTGTATTCGCTTCTATTATACGTAGTATTTAATACTACATTATAATATATCACACTTTATTTGGTATGAAAAGGATTTTTTATCTATCTTCAATTTTTATTTTTCTCGAAATATTTAAAACAATCCCCATCTCTGCCATCAAAAATATAATAGATGTACCTCCATAGCTAAAAAACGGAAGTGTAATACCAGTTGTTGGAATCATGTTTGTAACAACCGCTATATTTAATATAACCTGTATGGAAATATGTGTCATAACGCCTACCGCCAACAAGGAGCCAAACAGATCTGGCGCATTTTGAGCAATAAACATAATTCTATACATTAAAGCTCCGAATAAAAACAAAATTACGATTACCCCAAAAATTCCAAGTTCTTCGCAAATCACTGACAAAATCATATCATTTTGGACCTCTGGAATAACCCCAAGTTTTTGTGAACTATTTCCTAATCCTTTTCCCCAAAAACCTCCTGAGCCTATCGCATACAATCCCTGAAGTACCTGAAATCCACCTACTGCATTTTTATTTTCCGGATCAAGCCATGTAAGGATACGGTTTAATCGGAAATTATCACTTGTTTTTACTGTATAAGAAAGGATAAACATTCCCACAACAGCTACAACAATACATACCAGCGTTATTTTTATAAATGGTTTTAACTTAGGATGTGCAACAAATAAGATTACACAAGATATCAGAAACACTATGATTGCAGTACTCAGATTTTCCGTGAAAATTCGTACACCTGCTGCTGCGAGCATGCCATACCCCAATATTTTCAAAACCCCTTCCTGCGTATTTATTTTTCTTCCTATCCTACACACTTCACATGATATCAAAATAATAACAGCAATCTTCGTGATTTCTGACGGTTGAAATCTCATTCCTCCCGGAAGCTGAATCCACCTTCTGGCACCCATACTTTCATATCCGAGTGGTGTCTGTACAAGAAACATCAAAATCATAGAACCCCAGAAAATCTCTTGTGAAAATGCACCATATAAATGATAGTCAAAATAAGATACACACC
>JAHHTM010000316.1 GCA_020024675.1 Muricomes sp. | reverse complement strand
GCACAAGTCCCCACATATAAATTTTATGAAATCCACAAAGATTAATAAAACGTTCTGGTGAATTTCCTTTTATATTAATTGTCACATAACCTTTTAGAAAATGAATCAAAGATGTTATCAACTTTCTACCTCACTTACAATATTCCAGAGAATCAATCTTTCCTGTGATCTTCATCTCATCATTTGTATAGTATTCAATTTTAAGTTGTTTTCCCGTAATCTTGATCTGACGTTTCTTCGTCTGTACACGGATGATATCATCCGTGTATTCTATGATCCGCCTGTAATTTTCTATGCAGACTTCTTCATTTTCCATGAGCGTAACAACAGCTGCTCCCTGCACCACATCTTTTGGCATGCCGGCAGCAGTCGTTATTCTTTCCTTAAAATTTTTATATTCCTGATCTTTGAACATAAATACCGCCACACATACTTTCTTTAAAAAAGTATATGCTAAGACCTTTTGTCCTATTCAAAACACTGTGTTATTTTAATTTAACACTCAAACGAACCGGCTGATGGTCTGTAAATTCAAAATTCGTATCAATATTTGTCACCTCTGTAACTTCGATATTATCTGATACGATAAATCCATCAATAACATAAACCTGTGATTTCTCATAATCTCCACTATAAGGAGCATTTAAAAGGCGACAAGTAGGAACATTATCTGACACTGCAAAAGAAAATCCATCTTCGAGTTCATTTGCACGAACCTGTCCTGGAACCCAGCTTTCCTTATCATGTATAGGATATGTATCCATTCCTTCAAATGTCTGATTAAAATCACCACCTGCAATTACGTAATTTCCTTTTTCATATTCTTTCTTCAACTTTTCTGCAAGCATTTTACTTTGGGCTATTTTTCCTTCCCCACTATCATAAGCTTCTAAATGGAAATTGATTAAAACAAGTTCTTTATTTGTTCCCTCTATAGGAATTCTCTCTTCAAGCATACAGCGTTTTAAATTGCATGTTTTTACAGGCCATTTAAAAGACTCTGGCAATGCTATTCTTGAAGCTTCTGTCACTTTATAATTTGTTAATGTCACAAGTCCACTTGTAACTTTTCCGATTGGTGGAAGTGGATAAGGTACAAAATCACACTTGAAGTTACATGCAAAATTCCCAGGCATTCCAAGTTTTTCTTGATAAAATTTTTGTTCATCAATATGATAAGATCTATTCGAATCCACATCTACTTCTTGAAGAAAATAAATATCACTATTTTGCTTTTTTAATATGTTTGCTATTCCATTAAGATTCGTTTTTACAAGCTGTTTACTTTCCGGTGAAACTTTCTTACCACCATCCATAAAGAAATCTTCATCTTTACTTAATCCTGCATAACCTGTATTGTATGATAATACTGTAAATAGCTCTCCTTTTTTAAGTTCTTTATTATTTGTCCTCACATCCAGTTTTTCAACGGATTTTGGTCTGTATTCTCTTATTGTAAGATAACCTATAACTATAGCAGCAAGCACAACAATTGCAAATAATACGAAGCCAATGCCTTTAAATACTTTCTTTTTCATAATACATTTCCTCCATTTATGCTTTGATTGCCCAACGCATTTTTGTACATTTTGCTCTTCCGTTTCTCACACATTCCTGTGCAGATGGTCGGATCACATCCTTGCATACTTCACTGTATATTCCTTCTCTTTCTAATCGTTTAAATGACTTTTTTACCAATCTGTCTTCCCCTGAATGGAACGTAAGAATTGCAACTCTTCCGCCTGTTTTTAAAACAGATGGTAACTTTTCAAGAAAACTATATAATACTTCAAATTCTTCATTAATATCAATACGTAACGCCTGAAATGTTCTCTGACAAGCTTTCTTGACAGCTTCCTTTTGCTCTTTTACCGGTAAAAATAAAAGTGCTTTTTCTATCACGTGGCGAAGATCCATCGTAGTTTCTATCCTTCCACCTTTACGGATCATATCCGTAACTTCTTTTGAAATCTCATAGGCATATGGTTCATCAGAATTTTCTACAAGCATTCCTTCTAATTCTTCCTGACTTATTCTTTTCAATCGTTCAGCCGCTGAAATTCCTTTTTCCGGATTCATACGAAGAT
>JAHHTM010000315.1 GCA_020024675.1 Muricomes sp. | reverse complement strand
AATCATTTTTATCGGGATTTCTATAAATAATCTCTTTCATCTCTTATGTCCTTCCTTTATTTTCTTTTTTTACCTGATGATTTTCTTACCTTTTTTGATTTAGAAGCTCCTTCTTTTAATGGAACTAAAGTAAGGACATTCAATCCAAGATATTGTTCAACTTCTTCCTGATTCTTGATTGTGTCGTCTAAAATCGTAATTAAAACAATAATACCGATCACAAGAATAACTCCTAACATACCGCCAAGCACTGTATTTTTCATAATGCTTGGAGAAGATGGGTTAATTGGAAGATTTCCCTCCTCTACAGTATTTACTGCACCGACATTCATAATCTCTTCAATCTGTTTTCCGACATACTCTCGCACTGCATCTGCAATGTCTTTTGCAGTCTGTGGATCTTCGTTTTCAACCGAAATACGTAAGATACGAGTATCTTGTGGAACATCTACAGTAATTGAATCTGATAATTCTTTTGTAGACATATCAAGGTCAAGATCTTTTATCGTATTTTCAAGTACAGGTCTGCTCTTTGCCAGTTCGACATAATCTTTTGTCAATGTAGAAGACATCTGCAGATCACTCATCGTTGTTCCAACATTTCCATCCTGTTTAGAAAGAATATATGCTTTTGTAATGGATGTGTATTTTGGAGTCACCAGAAAACTGGTCCCCACCAATGCCAACACTGCACATATTACTCCAGCTAAAATAACAAATGGCAGTTTTTTCCATACCGCACGAAATAATGCCATAAGATCAATTGTAATTTCTTCATCCACTTCCTGATTCATAAGATTCTCTTGATTCATCTTCTTTTCTTTCTAAGCAACGATGCAGCGTTGTCAAAGAAAATCCTCCTTCTGTACTCTTCTCCATATTTCTTTTCAATCAGTTCTGCTGCTTTTTTCATTTTGGGACTTCTTGATGACGTATTATGTGCATCTGTACCTACGCCAAACACCAGATTCTGATTCATCAAACTATATACATATTTTTTTGCTTCTTTTCCATATTTTCCAACAATGCTTCCCACATTAATCTGTAACCGTGCACCTGTTTTAACAAGTTCTTCTGCATACGATAGATTTGATCTCACATCCGCATAGCGTTCTACGTGTGCAATGATCACCTCATATCCATACATCTGCAGTTGCTGTACACTTTTGTAAATATGTTCATAGCTGTCATTCGGTGAAAATTCTACCAGCACATTTCGAGTGCCATTTATACTTAAAATTTCTCCTCTTTGCAACTTTTCTGTAACTTCCTGCGTAAAATAAATCTCTGTCCCAAGATAAATTCGGAACTTTGGGTCTATTTTTGCAGCAAGTTTTCTAACAATTGCAACCTTATTTTTTAAAGTCACAGGACTTCGATGTCCTCTACAAGGATGAAAATGTGGCGTTGCAATCATACATCGTATTCCTTCTTTGTATGCAATCTGCAGCATCTCCATTGTTTCTTCCAAATTTTCTGCCCCATCATCTACCCCGGGCAAAATATGACTGTGTAAATCGATAAATTGATTCATTCTTTCTTCTCCGGCAATAATTTTGTCATTTTACGTCATATACTATTATGCTAGACCTTACAACTATGAACGTCAATGTTTCTTTTAATAATTTTTTCTTACCATATGTTATAACTTACTCTTCACTCAAAATTGCTTTCATTTTATCTGCTATCACTGATACAGAATCATAATCTGGATGCATCACATAAAGTGGCTGTGATCCGGATGAAAAGCAAGGTAACATATCTCCAGATCCCGTAGCCGCCACAGACTCGATAGACCAGGTAGCATTATCTGCAAGCTGCATACTGATGAATTTTGCCATTTCTTTGTCTGTCATATTTGTCTCTACACTGTCACTGACTTTTGCAAGGATACCAGTTGCATTTTTAAGGATTGCCGGTGACATTGCTTTATTTAAAATAGCTGTAAGAACTGCTTCCTGATTCTTTCCTCTCTGATTATCTCCCGCAGAAAAGCTGTAACGTTCTCTTGAAAATGCAAGTGCTGCTTTTCCATCCAGATGGTTTTCTCCGGCCTTAAATCCATATCCGCCTGCCTCGAATGCATAATC
>JAHHTM010000314.1 GCA_020024675.1 Muricomes sp. | reverse complement strand
CCGGAAAAACCTCATTAATTCTATCGATTTTTCCATACACACCATCACACGTATTTTTTGTAATTTGTCCGATTTTATTATAGTAATTGTAAACTATGATTCCTTCCATACTTCCCGGTGTACCTGATTGTCCTTTCGCAATGTCATGAATACTGGTTTTATATAGTGTTCCTTTTGAAATTTCAATGAGTTGATTTGTATCAATATCGTGAATACCATGTCCTAATGCACCAAATTCACTTTTCCGTGTAAGAAAGGTAATTGTTCCAAGTCCTTGAACATTATCTCTTACCCATATTCCTAACTTAAATTTTTCAGGCTTATATTCTACAGGTTCAATGGAAACTTCCATCTCATTACCATCCCTGATAAGATTCAGCTTAACTTTCCCATTTGCTGATTTTTCGACTATGTCTGCCAGATTTTTTTTATTTGTTACTTTCTTTCCATTTACGGATATAATATAATCTCCACTTCTTACATAGCTAAATGCTGGTTCTCTTTTTTTTCCATTAATATCTGCTATTGATTCCGTTCCAAGAATCATAATTCCGTTTGTTTCCATGTAAATTCCCACAGGCATCCCACCAAGCAAGACAGTATCTGATTGTAGTTTATTTGTACTAGTTTCCTCTTTTTTATCGTTCCATTCTGCCTGCACTAAAAGACCTGACACCATAAAACAAATAACAGAGTATATTATAATTCTTTTTATGATCTTTTGTTTCTTTTTATCATTCATGAACACACTTCCTTTGAATAAAAATGTAAAATAAAACGGATACCGATCGGTATCCGTTTTAGTATGTGCTCAAATGTGCTTTTTCTAACTGGTATTATATTTCACGCTTTGCCATTTCTTTCATCTCTATGGCACTTTCAATTATTGTTTCTGTAATATTGGCACCGCCTAAAAGTCTTGCAAGTTCTTTTACAGAATCTTCATATCCAAGACATGAAATACTCGTTTTAGTTTTGTTATTTTCAATCATTTTTTCAATCATAAAATGGGAATCTGCCATAGCTGCAATCTGTGGAAGATGTGTAATGCAAATAATCTGTCTGTTTTTTGCAATTTTTTTCATTTTTTCTGCAACCTTACCTGCTGTGATCCCACTAATTCCAGAATCTATTTCATCAAAGATCAAAGTAGGTGTATCTTCCTTGTCCGCTAGTACAGACTTAATTGCAAGCATGGTACGAGATAATTCACCACCAGATGCAATTTCTGCCAATGGTCGTGGATTTTCTCCTGGATTTGTAGAAATATAAAATTCTCCATTATCAATACCGTTTGAAGTATAGCCATCCATAGGTTTAAGGCGTACTTCAAAAACAACATCAAGGAAATTCAGATCAACCAATGCCTGCGTAATCTCTTTTTCAAAAGAAACAGCGGCCTCTTTTCTTAATTCACTCAATTTTTCTGAACATTCTTTCAATCTCATTTCACATTCATATACTTTTTTTTCCAGCATATGTATATGATTTTCATAATCTGATAACTCTGATAGTCTTTCCTTACGCAGCTTTAAATATTCTTGTATTTCAAAAATACTGTTTCCATATTTTGCCTTTAAATGATTAATTGTATTTAGGCGATTTTCTGTCTCATAAAACTCTTCTTCCGAAAACTCGAAGGCTTTTGCATAATCTAGAAGTTCTCGGTTAAAATCATTTAAAAGACTGTCTATTTCTATCAGCTGTTGAATCAGACTGTCTCCTTCTTTATCACAACCTGAAATTCCCTGTATGCTATGAATTGCACGGCTCAGTAATTCCGCTGCATTTCTTCCTTGCTCTTCACTTGTATACTGATAGGTCTCAGCAATACTGTCTGAAAACTGCTTTCCCTTCAGCATTCGTTGATATACATTTTCCAGTTCTACATCTTCATTTGGTAGAAGTGATGCGTCTTCAATTTCTTGAATTTCAAATTCTGCAAGAGAAATTTCTCTTAGACGACTTTGTTCATCAAGTCCCGATTCTTCTACTTGCTTTTTATAAGATTGATATTTCCTATATATATTTGAAACAACTTCTTTAATTTCTTTTATTTTTTCATCTGCAAAATCATCTAAAAGTGCAAGATGATTCTTTTTCTTAAGAAGTGTC
>JAHHTM010000313.1 GCA_020024675.1 Muricomes sp. | reverse complement strand
GAAAATTCTTCCGGCTGTGCCTCTTGTAGCACGCATGCCACGTCCAACAACTGCAATCAGTGCAAGATCTGACTCCAGTTCAATATGATCTGGATTTACAGCTTTATGTATTCCTGAGATAACCTGCTGTTCATGTT
Source organism: Muricomes sp. (assembly GCA_020024675.1). GTDB lineage: Bacteria > Bacillota > Clostridia > Lachnospirales > Lachnospiraceae > JAHHTM01. Next base: position 1,996 of record JAHHTM010000313.1, on the reverse strand, counting down.
TTTCAAATTCATCTTTATGGACAAAGATAGTCATAGTGTCAATTCCTGATGGAGCATGTTCAATTGAGATATTATAATCTTCAAAAACCTGAAGCACTTTACGACAAAAACCAATTTCAGAGTTCATCATTGCTTTTTCTATATTGATAGAAACAAATCCATCTGTTCCGGCAATTCCTGTAATTGTATATTTGGGCTTTTTACAAGTTCCTTCAACAATCAATGTTCCTTGATCATAAGGAAGATTTGTATTCCTTATATTGATAGGAATACCTGCTTTTCTTACAGGGAAAATTGCATCCTCATGCAAAACACTGGCGCCCATATATGAAAGTTCTCGAAGCTCTTTATATGTAATTGTTTCAATACATTTTGGATTTGCTACAATGCGTGGATCAGCAATAAGAAAGCCAGATACATCTGTCCAGTTTTCATATAGATCGGCTTCTACTGCAAGTGCAACCAGTGATCCAGTAACATCAGACCCCCCACGTGAGAATGTGACAATAGTTCCATCTTCTTTTGCACCATAAAATCCAGGAATTACCGCATATTCAATATTTGAAAGTTTTTCCCTCAGTAGTTGATTTGTTACAGTTGGATTAAATGAACCATCTTCATTAAAACGAATCACTTCAGATGAATCTATAAACTGATATCCTAAATATGCAGCAAGTACAATACCATTTAAATACTCTCCTCTGGAAGCTGCATAATCACGTCCAACTTTTTTACTAAAATCCTCACGGATTACATCAAATTCTTTTTCAAGTGAAATTTCCAAAGAAAGTCCGTCTATGATTTCCTGATATCGCTTTGCTATGTCAGAAAGAATACCTTCGAAATTCTGGTCTTTTATTGCCTTAGCATAACACGTGTAGAGCATATCCGTAACTTTTGTGTCATTCTTATAGCGTTTTCCAGGTGCTGATGGAACAACATAACGTCTTGATTCATCAGAACGAATGATGTTCCCGACTTTTTCGAACTGCTCTGGACTGGCAAGGGAACTTCCCCCAAATTTAACAATCTTTTTCATGCATATATTCCTTCTTCCCTATAGTATAAGTCTGTTCATTGTACACAAACTTTATTTTAAAATTTAATTACATAATTATACAACAGTGGTAATTTATTGTAAATAGAACAATTTTAAAGAACTTTGTTATTTACCTTTTTATAACTTCATGCAATGGACGTTTCACTTTTTTTCTCGTAACTTCTATAAGTTGTAATGCGGTAACATCTACTAGCGTTGTATGTATTGGATCTTCTAACAGATACTGCCTAAACGATTTGAGTAAAGTCTTTGTTGCTTCGTCATTATCAAGATTAATAAAATCAATAATAATGATTCCAGAAATATTTCTAAGACGAAGCTGTTTTGCAACTTCTTTTGCAGCTTCCAAATTGACTTTAAGATGTGCTTCGAGTGGATTCTTTTTGGAAACTGTTTTTCCGGAGTTTACATCTATAACAGTCAATGCCTCTGTATATTGGATAATAAGATATCCACCTGTTTTAAGCCAGACCTTTTCACTTAAAGCACGTTCAACAACGGTGTCTGTGCCGTACAATTTAGAAAGTGTAAGATCATATCCTTTAGAATCATATTTCATTAGTTTATTAAGATCTTCAGGCTGTTCTTTTTCAAAATAAGAGTAAGTCTGTTGATACAGATCATCTCCCTCGATAATAATTTCACTCAACCCTTCTGTATAAACATTCTTAAGATCGGTTATGTACAATGGCAGTGCCTTTTTCAGGCAGGAAAAGCAAGTTCTCATAGCTGCAGTGTTTTTGATATGATAATATTCTTCTTTTAGGGCATTAATTTCATTTAGTACATTAGAAACATCGGCATCTTTCGCATTTGTTCGAATGATAAGTCCATAATCATCATTTTTTAAAGTTGAAAGTCGTTCTTTCCATTCTTCTTTTACAGACCTAGGTAATTTCCCAGACGTACCGATCCTGGTGTTTCCGCTTGTCAGGA
>JAHHTM010000312.1 GCA_020024675.1 Muricomes sp. | reverse complement strand
GGGGATGTTCGATGCTACATCTTCTTTCAAAAGTAAAACTCCATTCAGTGAAACTGATATTAAAACGTGGGTAGATGCTAATTCTAACGTATGGGTGATCGATTGTAATTTACAAACATTGGGACAGCTGCAAGAGGGAACAACAATGAATGTTGAGCTTGAACGTTGGGGTAGTCGTTCCTTTTGGGGATGGTATGGAGGCTATAACAAAGATGTTTCCAGAGGATTGGGTAAGGCTAATGTGAATACCCAAGATGGAGATATATTTTTTACGGAACATTTTGATAGTTTAGACTTTGTTGTGGCATGTCGCGTTATCGGTATCGAATCGTCACCAAGAATAAGCAATGCTAAAAAAGCAGTTATTGAAACAGTAAATAGTAATAATATCAATGCCAAAGTAATTGTTTCAATTGTTACTTCCAATGATAGTGATAACATGCTGGTTGATGCAATCAGAATTTTGGATGCCAAGGAAAAGGAAACTTTGGAAAAAACAAAGTTGGCGCATAATGCCTGGTGGAAGAATTTCTGGGAGCGTTCATTTGTAAACATACCAGACGATTATATTGAAAATCTATATTATTATCGTAGATATTTGACTGCAAGTTCATCTCGTGCAAATTTCCCGATAGTATTTAATGGTGGTTTGTGGGTCTGGAATCACGACCATCGTCAATGGTGTACACCTCATCATTGGAATACACAACAGCAATACTGGGGACTAGCTGTCCAAAACGATTGTGATCTGATGCTTCCTTATATCAATACATATTTTAGAAACATGCCTTACGCTGAGGCTTATGCAAAAGACAGAGGAGTTGATAATGCTATATTATGGACAGAAGGTCATGATTTCTTTGGGGATATGACATATAGAAACTCTGGTAATATGGTCAATAACTTTACACCTGCAAGTCAAATAGCTGCTATTTTCTGGGAATATTATCAATATACTGGCGATAAACAGTTCTTGAAAGAAAAATGTTATCCTTTTATCAAGAAAGCTGCTCAATTCTATGTTGGATATTTGAAATGGGATGAAGAAAAGCAGGAATATTATTGCTATCCTTCACAACCTTATGAACATGCAGAAAACAGTGAATTGAAAAACTGTAATTCTGATAGATATATGATTGAAGCTCTTATGAACTGGTGTATAGAATCAGCGAATGTTTTAAAAACAGACAATGGCATGATCAAGAAGTGGAAACATATATTAACTCATTTGTGGAAGCCTGCTGTTATCGATATTCCTGAAGGAAGAACTTTTGGTAAAGAATCACAATATGGTTGGCAACAGGCAGAACCATTTAAATTACATCCGGGTAAAGTCTTTACTATGGCACATACTAAAGATGGCATGCCTTATCCTGATGAAAAACATCATGATGCCTATTCTTATCACTTTGATGCACATACTACGATGGTGTATCCGGCAAATGTATTGGGCATGGATGATAAAGGTTCAGAAATGTTTAAAATAGCAGTCAATACTTCTATAAATCAGCCTCCTTTTAGAAATGCAATTACACCGGGTTCTATTGTATCTGCAAGATTGGGACTAGGTGAGTATGCCTATGAAAAAATTAAAAACAATATTCGTTATCAACAGCATTTCCCTCAGGGATTGTTTTACAATTTGGATCATTGGTTCTTACATTCAAAATATGCTAATTCTATACAAAAAGCTGATATCGTATGTCAGAGAGATTATCTTTATGACAAAAGCTTGCATTATAATGCAAGTGTAGGTAATTCTGGATTACCAACGGCCCCTTTTATTCAATGTGGAATGGAACCAATGAGTATAATGAGTACAACATTATCAGAAATGTTAATCCAAAGTCACGAAGGAAAAATCCGTGTATTCCCAGCAGTCACAAAAGATTGGACAGGTTCTTTCGTCTTGAGAGCTCGTGGTGCTTTTATCGTGTCATCAGAAATGAAGAAGGAACAAAAAATATCATTTGTTGGTATTCATAGCTTGAATGGAAATGAATGTAGATTGCAGAATCCATGGAAAGACTCTAATGTGAAAATTATAAATGTAGAAACCTCCAAACCTGAAAGATTCAAATTGACAAAAGATGGTGTTATAACATTTAAAACAATAAAGAATGGTAAATATATGAT
>JAHHTM010000311.1 GCA_020024675.1 Muricomes sp. | reverse complement strand
GTACGGTACAGGCTTTAAACACCCTGATGGGAGTTTTTCAGGTGCAGGATTTGCATGACTATGTCAAAGACGAAATTAACCGAGTTTGGAAAAAATTACAAAGCGAAGAGAATCCTCATTTTTGGAATTTTGTAAAAATATTTTATCATGTCAATGAGGAAGAAACCCTACTGCTTGTTCAGAAAAAAATTGAAGAAGAACCTACCGTGCATGTTGAAGCCTCTGATTTGAATCCTGATCAGCAGAGTGAAATGCCCCTATTTGGTGACACTGAAGATATTTTATCCGTATTATCTGGGTTCGCAGACTCACACGAAAATATTGATGCAGCTCTGGATTTGTTCTTTTGCTATTACTTGAAACGACCTGATAAATACAAAAAGTTCCGTGAAATAGCCATAAATAATTACGGAATTAGACGAAAACCGATAAACCATATTTTTGAAGTTCCGGACCATTTTCTAAATAAAATTATTGAATATTCAAACAACTGGGAAAATCCTCTTATTACAGTGCTGTTTGTGGATATCGCTCAGGAATGGCTGAAATTTATATTTTCTATATTCGAAAGTAACAGAAGGAAAAACAGTTTTACTTCATATCATTTACTCATAGAACCGAGTAATGAAGTAAAACAATTTCGCTCAAAAATATGGGGACAACTAATCATTATTGCTCAAAAAATGGCTGGTCTACCCCAAATACAAAAAATCTTAACCTCCTATGCAAAAGGGTTCCATGATGATCAGATTGAAATTTTACGAGATGATTCAAAATATATACTCAGTTTGTTGAGAATTCTATTCCCCACAGACTCGATTACCGGTTGCATAATTGCCGATCATATCAATCAAGTATTTTCCCAGGCAAACGCCGGCGTTTCTGATGGTCTCTCGTTCTATATTGAAAGTGAAAATCTTCAGATATACCATATGCTTGTCGGTCCTAACTGGGACACCAATGTTCCATTTGAAGAATATGAAAAGGTAAAATACTCAGCTGCTGTTTCGTATATTCAGAAGACCAATAACAATCAAGCTGTCATAAATAAAATCTTTTCGATTCTCCCTGAACTCATAACTTCCAAATCAGGTGATACTTACGCTGTCTGCGAAGGTATTAATCATGTCTTGCCCATGCTTATTCCTACTAAGGCCGATTGTCTATTCTTCATGAAATCTGTTATAGACGCTGGAATGGATTCTGAAATTAACATTAAGTTGCTTATGGAAGCATTATTGGGGTTCTGTCCTGCTAATGAAGTTTATGCTATTACAGCCGAACTGGATACCAAACATAAAAATGTTTGGATGTATAACTTCTTTTGTAAGTTGCCTTCCGAACAAATAAGTCCATTTTGGGTCGATAAATTGTATGAGTTTTTACAGGACAGTTCGGATAAGTATATAGAAAAATCTCCGTGTAGAGATTTGTGTTTTCTGGATAAGTATGTAGACCATGACGGCGAAGTTTGGCTCAAGGCCTCCAGAATAATTTTATCAAAACAAGTTTACTCCACCTTTGTTCCCAATCTATATTTTTCACTGCTTTTTAATAGCGCTCATACTTCACCTCAGAATGTGCTTTTGAAGTATACATCTGCCCCTGATTTATTAAAGAAAATTTATCTGTTTGAAATTCAAAACAATAGATTAACGGATGTTGATGGACATTTTCTGCAAATACTCAGCAGAACAGATCCTGACTTTCTCAGAGTGTTTATCCAACGTTCTTGCTCTTGGGATATAAAAACAGAAGACCATTTTACAAGACTTCTTCCTGTTTTTGAGGACGATCACTTTCTGGAAGGTATAGATATTATCATTAATGAAACAATCTCTGCTGCCAGGTTCCCTAATATTGTGATACCAGATCTGATATTCTCATTCTTAACTGCAAAAGATCATCAAGAAAACTTATCAGGAAAAAGTAAAGCTTGGGGACATCATTTTGTGGAGATATATTCTTATGACCAAAATAAGATGGAATATTTCTTTGAGGGTATTGCAGAATTGCCTAACAGTCAGAAAAGCGAATTTGTTGAAATTTTTCTGCTCCATAATAATAAATTGGAAGATTTTAAGGCATTACCATTAATTCCACGCTCTTATTCTGGAGTGAAAGTAGGGTGCCACT
>JAHHTM010000310.1 GCA_020024675.1 Muricomes sp. | reverse complement strand
TCGTAATCCTATATCCATAAAGACAGGATTGCAGGAATTTTGTATTCCTTCCTTAAAAGTTTCCTGCCCATGTCCTCCTACTTTATGACACCTTATTTTTCTGTCTTCAACAATTCTATATCCAGGACATGAAAAAGTATCTGACAGACTGACTACCCCCTCTTCAAGGCAGGCTGCAGAAGTCACTATTTTAAATATTGACCCTGGTTCATATGTATCATTTATACAAGGATTTCTCCACATCTGGTTTAATTTATCCTGTTTTGTATCATCTGTCATGCTCTCCATGTCCTCATTTGTATTTAGTATATACGGATCATTTAAGTTAAATTCAGGTACATTTACCATAGAAAATATTTCTCCATTTTGAGGATTCATAAGAAGGATCGACACACTATCTGCCTGTTTTTCTTCCATAACTTTTTCTGCTGCCTGCTGACAAAATTGCTGCATATTTAAATCCAAACTTAGTTTAAGTGTATTTCCTGCCACTGGTTCTATCCTGTCTTCTGCAATTCCTTCAAGTTCAATTCCTCTTGCATCTGTTACGGTAAGTATTGTTCCATTTGTTCCTTTTAACACATCTTCATACTTTACTTCTAAACCAATGATTCCTTGATTATCTCCTCCTGTAAATCCAAGGACTTTTGAAGCCATTTCATCAAACGGATAATATCTTTTATAATCCTCGTCCACTTTGACACCCGCAAGATTATAATTTCTTATCCTGTCTCCTGTTTTTTTGTCTACATTTGTTTTTATCTTTTCCATAGAAGATACCTGTTCTACTTTTTTCTTTACTTTTGTTTCTTCTATTTGTAATTCTTTCGACAAAACTTGTATTACTTTTTCAGGTTCTTTTATCTGATTATGTATTACTGAAATCGTACATACTGTTTTATTTGTTGCAAGTACAGTTCCATTTCTATCTATAATTTCTCCTCTTGCAGCTTTGATTGTACGTTCCCTCTCATGCAGCATCGTTGCTTTTTTCTGATAATATTCTGCATCAAATACCATAAGATATATAAGTCTTCCAATGAGCGTGACAAGTATCACTGATGCACAAACGAATACAACTAGTATTTTCTTCTTGTTATATGTCTTGTTTTTCATAGCAAAAAACCTTACAAAAGATATTTTTATAAGATATTTTCTCTTTTGTAAGGTTATTACTGATTTTGTCTGATTTTTGATTATTATTGTTTTGCCTGCTCTTTTGTAATATTCAAATACGGAAGTGCCTGCTCTAAAATATCATGAGTTAGTTTCATTACATATGCACTGTCATCCTGTAGTTCAACATTTGGTTCATCTATTACCACATACATTACCATTTCGGGATTTTCCTGTGGTGCATAACATATAAAAGATAGTACATAATTTTGATGTCCTCGTGGGAGTTTTTCTGCAGTACCTGTTTTTCCGCCAAGCTCATATCCGTCAACACTTCCCATTTGTCCAGATAACGTATTTACCATCATTGATCTCATATAACTTTTTACCTGTTTCGATGTCTCTTCAGAAATTGTTTTTTTAAGTAGTGTTGGGTTTTTCACTTCTACAACTCTCCCTGATTCATCTCTGATTTCTTTCACAATATGGGGTTGATAATAATTCCCCCCATTGATCAAAGAAGAATATGCCGCCATCATCTGAATCATGGAAACATTGATTCCTTGTCCAAAAGAATTTGTTGCGAGTTCCACCGCTTTCATTTGATCTGCCCGATATACAAGATTTCTTGTATCCACTTCATCCGGAAGATCCACTCCTGTCTTCTCACCAAACCCAAAAATATGTTGATATCGGCTAAGATTTTCTGCTCCTATTTTTTCTGCCATTTTCATCAAACTAACATTACAAGAATTTGCCACTGCCTGCTCAACTGTCTGTAATCCATGCCCTTCCCTTAAATGACAATGAATATAAAAATCTTCCACTTGGAGCCCACCATTACAGATGTATGTTTCATCACCTTTTAGAGCACCTGTTTCTAATCCTGTTGCCACGGTAAAAGGTTTCATTGTTGAACCAGGTTCATAATCTCCACTTACACAGAAGTCTTTCCATAACAAGTTTAACTCCTCTGATATTTGTTCCGGTTTCATACTTTTTATTTGATTTTTTGTAAACTTGTAACT
>JAHHTM010000031.1 GCA_020024675.1 Muricomes sp. | reverse complement strand
GTCCAGAATGGACTTATTAAATTTATAGACACCGAAATGCTTAATCACCTTGACGGATGGCAGAAAATTGGTGCTGGTGCATTTGTTGCATTGGCTGTCAAAAATCTTCCTAACACGATTGAAGCATATGCAAATAATCAGGTTGTTGCAATGCTTGGAATTATTGATGAAGAAAGGAACATTGATATAGACGCATTACACGACGCGGTGATGGATTATTTTAGTACAGATGGAGAATATATCAATATCCCAATGTTAGGAAGAATCAAGATTACAAAACAAGATATTGAAACATTATATAAATATATTAAAGAGGCATAAAAAATGAAAATTATCAAAGAATTATCAAAAATGATTGAAGAAGAAATCCAAGACGCAGAAAAATACGCAAAATGCGCAGTGAAGTACAAACAAGAATATCCAGTACTTGCCAAAACATTCTATGACCTTTCAACAGATGAACTGAGGCACATGAACATGCTGCATGATGAAGTTGTTAAATTCATTGAGAAATATCGTTCAGAACACGGAGAACCTCCTGTAGCAATGTCAGCAGTATATGATTACTTGCATGAAAAACAGATTGAAGAAGTAAAAGAAGTTAAGATGTATCAAGAACAATATAGAGAATAATAGATTATGTTCACTGTCAAAGAGATAGAAAAATATATTTCCGATTTTGAGCAGCATGGAAATAACCTGTCAGAATGTGTTCAGCTTGCAAGTTTGTACACAGTGCGAGATCATCTTCGTGGGTATTCAATTTCACCAGAGGCAAACATCTTGCTAGGTGGCTCAAGCGAATTTTTACGTTCCATCAACGGGAAAGAATCAGTCAAGGTCTGGGAAATCATGGACGAACTAATGTCAGTAGTACAAACGTTGCATCCTGCAATGTATGACAAGATCATTAAAAAAATTAAAGATATATAAATAAGCAGCAGTGTTAAATTATCACTGCTGCTTATAATTTTAAATGTGTTTAAATAATTGATTTCTGCACTTTCTTATGATTTTTCTTGTGCCTTCATCGCTCATGTGGAACTCTTCTGCAATCTCACTGTATGTTAAGCCATCCAATAGTTTTCGCTCCAACATTTTTCGCCCACGCTCATCGAATACCCATTCATATATCAGATGTTCCCAATCACTCCGACATAAATCTTCTACGTATTGATTCATTTTTTCTTTCGTACCGGCTTTCTAACTCTACCTGTTCCATGGCAGATATTGCACTTCATATAACCAGTGTTACCGCCATATTTTCTCCTTCTAATTTTAATCGTCTGCTTCGCCATTCAAAATATCTCCATCATTCCCAATATAGTTGTTATATCCATCTGTGTTTTCCTGAGTGACTTCCATATCTTCAAACTGGCTCTCATACCATAGCCAGCCTGCATTGCTTCCAACCAGTGCAAAGATAAGAATAATAATAATAATCATTTGCCACATAGATGTCCGTTTGTAATACTCCATATTGTATTCATACACCGCCTGTGGAACACTTGCCATATTTTTGCAATCCTCACAGCTCATAATTTAGCCCCCTAAATATACTTTAACTACCAATGCAATAACTCCACTTGCAATAGCCCCAGTCAATACATTGTTAATTTTTTGTTGTGACTCCATGACTGCAAGTCTTGCATTATCATTTGATAATTTCCTGTCTATGGTGTCACTATTTTCGTTGCATTCTTTTTGTGTTACAAAATGATACGATTCTACAATTTCTCTTACCCTACGCTCATCTCTTTCTTCCATGAGAAATACCTCCGAACGATTCTAAAATTTCTTTGAGCTTTTCAAATCCAAACATTGCAGCATAAGCCACCAGCAATCCCAAAACGATGGTGGCAACAATTAAATACCATGTTATACTAATCTGTTTAATTTGAAAATAAGCCACCCCAGAAGATATAGTCAGCATCTCTGAAATGATAGTTGCAAGTAGCTGCGTCGGGATTTTGTTCCAAGTTACTTTTTTGACTACTTCTGTCACAATATTAGTCAAAGCAACTAAAAAACCTATAGATGTAAGTAATATACCTGTATCATTCAAAATTTTTTCCATTTTCTATTACCTTTCTATCTTCTTCATCCCATTTTCTCTGTAATGCCTTTTCTTTGGTTGCTCTAATCCATCCCATAACACCACATTCTCCCCCTAGAAATCCAAATACACTTATAATAAGTGTATCCGGGACTCCGCCAGTAGCTCGGTACAACCAAATCATAATCACTGTAAAAATAACAACTTGCGAAAAAATAAATATCAGATACCAATCAGATTTTTTCATTTTTTAACGCCTTCCTGACTTCTTCACGGTATTTTTCCGGTACTTGATCGATGGTGCGTAATCCTTTCTGAATCAGTGCCACATAAATATTAACCATTGCTGACACCCCCTGCTAACTGTTCCGCCAGCTCTGCAACTGCAAGCTGTAAATTTGTGATATCATCCGCATTTTTCTGGTCTTGCGATACCGGAAGATCTTCTAAAATCGCAGATTTGTTCTGCACATCCACCCCAGCGATGTACTTGCCCTCCGGCACTTCTACTTCCAAATATTGCAGCCCCTGTGGTAACGTGTAGTCACCGGATGCCTGATAATAAATTCTTCCATTGTTGTCATAAATCAATAGTGTTTTCATTTTTCTCTCCCTTAAAGTTTGATAGCATATAATGCACAATCAGAAAATGTTAGTTTTAGATCTTTAGGTGATGGACCATTATCAACACGCCATATTTGAAAACTGTAAATTAAAGTGTTCGTATTTCTGTTATATTGTAAAGTTTTGAATTGATTAAAATCCTCGATTATATCTATAGAAAAACCTTCGAAAGGTCCATCTTTTGGTACTTCTGCTGAATTAGTTTGCTGAGCATTTGCTAAAAATTGTCCTTTTTTGTTATCATAAACAATTGCTAACTTTGAATATTCCTGTTTTGGAGACCAATAGTAGCCTCCACCAGTGGCTTGTTCAAACACTTCATATTTTACGCCAACTCTTCCTACCATTACTAATAAATCAAATGGTGTTGGGACTTTACACGCTATCTGTGCAAAAAAATATTTGGTACCTGACCCCCCATCATCAACCATAGTTACATTTTGCTCGCCGATTGCTATCTTTTGAACCCTTGCCGTCCTTGTACCAGCCACCGGCTCACCATCTTTGTTTGCTCCTACAAATCCACTCATAATCTGATTTGCTCCGGCGGTGATAAACGATAAGTCCGCACCGCCACCACTAAAAAAAGCCTTTTTCTCTGTCGGGTTTACCTGCAAACAAACCACTGCACCGCTCACCCATGCGTTGTTGCCCAGCGGCTTTCCATTGGTCATCGACAAGGTGTAGCCCGTCCCGTTGATGCTGATCGTGTCGCCTTGAACATAATTATTAGATGATGTGAATCTAATCATATATATACCCTTTAGCGGAAAATCTCCTGACAGTGTCCATATTGGCTTTGAATAGCTTGATTCAGCAGGATAAATAATAGTGCTTGCTGTATCACTTGCAAGCTTTTTAATGGTTATAGAATGGTCTGGAATAGCTCCTCCTGCTGCATCCTCTCCCATCTTTCGCAAATTTTCAATCAGGTCTTCTGCTTGTCTCTGAATCTGCGCTGTTGGAAGTCCTGTTACTGCATCTCGCATGATTCCACATACATTTTCATCAAGCCTAGTGTCTGTGATGTCTGACATCTTAACAATAGTACTTCCCATTTGAACATCGATAATATATAATCCGATTTCAAATATAATGCCATCTCTTACTATGTCGGGTGGTTTAGGATTATTACTAAGAGTACCAATCTTTAACACGATTTTAGACTCATTTAATCCTTTGTCGAATCTGATAACAACCCTATCTTTTCTATTTAACGATCCACTTGCAATCGGAATGATAATTGATTCCTCAGTCTTATTATATAAAGATTTTCCGACCATTTCCCCATCATGCATCCACGCCAAGCCTTTTGAAATAGTAATTGTTCTATCTCCAATAATTGACACATCATAATGCCCACTACTTGCATACACACCAGTTGTACGGGTGCATAGGTATGTTTCCGCATCTTCAGCACTATATTTTATGCCATTAAGCGGATATGTAATAATTGCCATTCAACTCCTCCTAATGTATATAGGCTTTCCAAAACTCAATTCGATATTTTCATTGTTATTTTGCAAAGTCATTCTATACTGTGTTATTCTTAATTTTAATTTTATACCAATATCGTCCAGAATGCAAGTGGCGATATCTCCTAAATTATATAACTTTCCAAAATCAGCAGAAGAAATATTGCAAGATATATTTTCAATCTTGACTTGTTCTGAAAGTTTCTGGATTCCTCTGCTTTTTAGTTTGTTAATATATTGTTCTTCTGTTTCACCTTCTTCTTTTTGTATGTCCCTTGCATCAATGTATATTTCTCGACGTTTAGAACCTTTTGCTGTTGTATCTCCTACAATAACCTCTTTTCTTATTCTTGTCTGTTGGTCTACTTCCCCGGCAACAATCGCCACATTTTTATATTCCAAATCAGATATTGATATCTCTGGTGTTGTTAAATTCCCGAATCTTGTTGCAAATACTAGATTCCCAGAATCTTTAGGTTTGTAACATTCAAATATCATTTTTTTGTTTTTCTTGTCATGCTTTATTTTAAATCCCATATCAGTATCTTGAGCAATGGTCTGACAATATTCTAAAACGCTTTTATCACTGATTTGATGTGTAAATATATCAGGATATTCACCCTTTGAACCAAGATACAGATTTTCCCATGGAACCATATTAGATACCAATTCCCTCATAGCTTCCTCTGCATTTATGTTTTTAAAAGTTTTTGTAGACACTCTTTCACTTAATATTTTAGTGGATTGGAATCCTCTAATAATTGTCGAAATATCATGAGTCTCAACGGAACGGATTTGGCATAAACTTTCAGAACCAGAAAGTCCTAAATAAGCCCATTCTCCACTTTTTATTTTATCAGCTGCTTCTTTGTATCCTTTAAATTCTACCATGCAAGTCCCAAGAGTATTATACCCTTCTTCCCAGATGGCAGATTCATATGTTTGTATGCAATTTATACGTTTTAAATTAACATCATATACATTAAATTCCCTCATACACACCTACCACAGAATCGTTGTAAGATATAGTTACTACCATAAAATTAGTATCTGCATCTGCTTCCATTCTTACTACATTATCTCCAACTTTTAACTTCATAAAGTTGCTGTCTTCATCAAGCATTGAAAATTCGTTTGTAGTTAACCCCTTTACTGTTTTTTCTACATATAAACGATTGCTGACTCTATAAATTTTATAAATTTCTCCTGGACTGATTGAATCATTTATTTTAATATATTCATGAGTTGTTTCATTTACAATTTTAGGATTGAATATTTTTTTCTTTGACATTATCTCAATTTTAAAATAACTGTCAAGGTTTCCACTATTGTAGCAATTTACAAAGTTTAAATTTTCTCTTGTGCCAAATATATGATTATCATAAATCACTGGGAAAGAAAATGATGGAGTATATTCACCGATTACAATAACATTTGCAACTGATTTTCTCCAATATGGATATTCTGCAAAAAGAGAAAGGCTAAACCGTGCATCACGCTTCTGCACTCCGATTATTGGTGCAGATTTTACGTAGCATTCTAAAAAATATCTATCTTCAAAATACAACTTTCCTTTTGTCTGTGGGGCAAACACATCAATAATGTTATGCTTATTAGAAGTTGCATCATTAAGAAATTTCCCATTGATTGAAATTTCACGGCCAGAGACGGTGTATGACTCCACTGTCTGACCGATCTGGTTAAATCCTTGTGATAATCCAAGATTTATATTCATTCCTGTTAATCCATCAATATCAGCAAGAACTTCATGTTCATAATCAAAATAAAAAATTTTTCCTGAATCACTTACATATTTAGATTTATACACCCATCAATACACCTCTTTTCTGTGATGCATATGCCTCATTCATTAGGTCTGCCGCCGATTTAGCCTCACTGTAAATATTTTGATATACTGTTACATTTCCATTTCCATTGTTTTTCTTAGCACTGCTAGAAATATTTCCATGTTTAACTTTTTTGGAAGATGGAGTTTTAGGGATACGGCTTCCTTTTGAAACATTAACCTCAACCAAAGCAGCATCTGAAAGTTCTTTTGCAGCTGCTTTGACCGCTGACACTTGACTTCTTAACCCTTCAACAAGTTTTTTACCAGCAGCAACCCCTATATTTTTGAACTGCGATGGCATTTTACCAATTTCTTTTATAGCTTTACTTCTTAAATCAGACATATTTTTCACATAAGTATTTGTTAAATTTTTTAACTCAATTTCTGCCTGAATATTAAGTTCTTTTGTTTTATTGATCGTTTCATTTTTTAGTTGCTCCATTTCATCAGTAGCAAGCATCTTTGTTAAATCTGTTTTTGTTTTCCAAAGTTGCATATACTGTGTTAATTGTTCATCAGTCATAGAATTGAGTATCTGCAAATTTGCTGTTGCAGAAGGCCCCATCTGTCGTAACTCATCCAATAGTGCAGATGCAACACCTCTTTTACCAAGTTTTTCGATCGCAGAAGCCCATTCAGCCAATCCAGATACCTGACTATTCATATTGTCAAGTAATGACTCCGCTGTTTGATCTGTTTCACTTTTGTATGAATCAAATAATCCTCCTAACCCACTATATAAAGAACTTGCTCTGCTTTCGATTGCATCATAATACTGTTTCCATAGTGAATCAGTGTCTTCTATCAACTTCTGCGTAATCTCTTTTGATTGCTTTTGATAGTCTTCTTGAAGTTTAAGAGCCTGCTTATTGTATGAATCTGTAGACTTGTTTCTTGATTCTAAAGCTTTCTTGTATTTTTCTTCTGCTTCTAATCTTGCTTTTGTTCCATTTCTAAGCTGTTTCTTAACATTTTCCCAATAGATTATCTCATCATTCAAACTTGTTTCATGACCTGTTTTGTATCTTCTCCATGCACTTTCACATGATTTAAGTATATCTGAATTGTATGTTTCTACATCTTTTTTTATGATTTTTCCACGTTTTTTAATAGTACTTGATACGCTTGTACTTGCTTTTGATACCATTGATACAATTTGTTTTGATTTTGACGAAGCAACAATGCTGTCACTAAGCTTTTTCATAGATTTTATAGCCACGTTTGCAGTCTTTTCTATACCTTCTGCAATTCCTAAAGGAATCCATCGTCCTACTTCATCACGCATAACTTTAGATGGAGAATGAATCCCTAATGATGATTTGATTGTTTGAGATATTTTGCTTGAAAGACTTTTAATTGTTGCTTTCAAATTTACCCATGCGGTTTTTACCCCTTCAATAATACCTTCTATAATTGCTTTTCCGAGTTTAATTACAGAAAATTGTAATTTTGGTGCTTCTTTTATTAAAGCCTTTCCAAACTCAAAGACAAGTTTAACAGCAACCGGAATCAATTCTGGGATAAATTCTACAAAAGTGTCTATAATAGCAGTAAATAATTCTATTGATGCTTGCACAATCTCCGACATATTATCAGTCATATATTCTGCAAGTTTTTTCACTAATTTCAAAGCAACTTTAACAAGTCTAGGGATTAACTCAACAATGCCTTTAGCATAAGTTTCGAAAGTCGTAAATGCTGCATCTGTGATCTGTGGTAAGCTTTCTTCAATTCCACTGACTAATTTATTTATAATCTTAAATGCCATATCTACAAACTTAGGAAGATTTTTGGTGAATGTTGTTAGAGCATTCGTTATTATTTCAGTTGAAGCATAGATCATTCCGTCGATTCCATTAGTCCTATACGCTTCTGTTAGTTTTTCAATCGCATTTATCGCACCTGGTAGGACTTTTTTAACTAAACTTTCAGAAATTGGCATAAACACTTCTCCCACCAATGCTCGAGCATTATCTTTTAATGTTGATATCAAGCCTTGCGTTGTTGTACTTGCTTGAACCATTCCATTATAATATTGCCCTCCTGCACTTGTTGCCGCTTCGATAGCACCTTGAATTTCTTCGAAAGACACCTTGCCTTTTGAAATTCTACCATATAGCTCATTCATGCTTTCTCCGGTTTTTTGTTGGATATTTAATAATGGGTTATATCCAGCATCTATCATCATATTGATATCTTCCAGAGTGACCTTTTGAGCCGCATTCATTTTTCCGTATGCTCTAGATAAACTTCCCAATTTTTCTGCATTACCTAATGAAATATCTCCCAATTTTTGAAGTACACCATTAGTATCTTTCTTTGCTACATTGAACGACAATAAAGTTTTTGTCGCTTTTGATAAATCTCCCATTTCAAAAGGTGTCTTTGCAGCCATTTTTTTTAAAGAATCGACCTTTTTAACTGCTTCCTCGGTGCTTCCAAGCATGATCTTAAAGTCACTTGTGAAGCTTTCCATTTCAGTATTGTACTGAATGCCGATTGCGCCGAGTGCAGTTACACCACTGGCAGTAGCTGCTGTTAAAGATGAAATTCCTTTTATCATCAATCCAAAGCCTTTCGCCCCAATCTTTCCGACTTTAGTAGCAGCACTTCCTAATTTGTTCATAGCATTTTTTGCCTTGTCAGATGCACCTGGATATTTTTTTAATTCTTCACTTAGATCTTCAACTCCATTTTCGGCTTTTTTTAACTTTTCACGGAGTTCTTTGGTTTCTTTGCTTGTGGCTCCGGTTTCTTTTGCCGATTTTACATACTCAGCCGATAATTTTTTTACTTTTTCTTTTTGTTCTTTAAGTTCCTCAGTTAATGCTTTATGTTGAGTTCATGCAACTTTGCTTTTTAACCCAGCTTCTCCTATTTTCCCAGAAAACTTTTCCATGATTCCAGAAACATTATGAAAGGCTGATTTAATAGTTTTAAATCCACCAACGAGGGAAGTTGATAACTTTTTCCCTTTATTCTCTGAATTGCTAATTCCTTTTTCAAAGTTGCTCGAGTCAATTTTTAATGTTGCTGTCAAATCAAATAAATTCATTAAATCACCCCGATTCCTAATGCTTCCATAAATTCAGATACAATTTCATCACCTGTACGGCTATCTTCTTTTTTTTCATTGATTATATCTGAAAATTTTACATCTATGTATGTATCTCCTTCATGTGCTGTATTTTGAGTTATTATGCGTAAACAATCTGCAACATAAAAGCGGTATGCCATATCCCGCTGTGATTGGTTGTAGCGAGCAACGGCATACCGCAATAATGTTTTGATGTTTAATTTTGGATTTTCTCCA
>JAHHTM010000309.1 GCA_020024675.1 Muricomes sp. | reverse complement strand
GTGCTACTTTACCAGGATATATAGCACTCAAAATCGACCCTTCTATTCTTACAATTTTGGCCGAAATGGTAAAAGAAAAAATTATTGTTACCATGGGAACAAATGGTAAAACTACAACAAATGCTATTCTTTACAATGCATTGTCTGCAGAAGGCTATAAAGTGATCATCAATCGTACAGGAGCGAACATGTTAAATGGTATTGTTTCTGCATTTGTACTTGCCACTGACAAAAAATGTCATTTAGATGCTGATTATGCGTGTATCGAGGTTGATGAACTTGCATCTGTGCATGTTCTTCCTTATTTAAAGCCAGACTGTGCTCTACTCACCAACATATCAAGAGACCAGCTCGACCGCTTTGGTGATATTGATCTAACTTTTAATAAAATCAAATCAGCATATCAAAGTGTACCAGAAGCTACTCTGATCATTAATGCCGATGATGTCATTTCCTACTCTCTTGCAAAAGAAAGTGGAAATAAATTTATCACATACGGAATCAACGAACAAATATTTGATGATTTTACACGTTCTGATATTCGTGAAAGCACTTTCTGTCATTTTTGTGGTGAAAAATTAAATTATGACTTTTTCCACTATGGACAACTTGGAAGTTATCACTGTCCAAATTGTAACCTAACTCGTCCGGAGCCTGATTTTACTGCGACAGATATCCATTTTGATGGTAATTTGTATCATTTTAAATTCGATGATTTAGATATTCATTCTACAATCCGAACGCCGTATAATATATATAATACATTGTCTGCTTATGCTGGTGTACACGCACTTGGTGTAACACCTTCACATTTCAAAGAAATGATTGAAAATTTTGATTATGGAAATAATCGTGAAAACGTATTTTTGATAAATAACACAAAAGTACAACTTCATTTAGCCAAAAACCCGGTAGGATTTCAACAAAAAGTTTCTATGCTTTTACAAGACAAAAAAGATAAAGATATTATCATCCTTATCAATGACGCTTATCAGGATGGTCGTGATGTTTCCTGGCTTTGGGATGTTGATTTTCATCACTTGAATCAGGCTAATGCAACCACGATCACAACTGCAGGAAGTAGAAAATATGATATGGGGCTTCGTCTCAAATATGAGGATATTCCATATTCTATTATTGACGATTTAAAATCAACCATTTTAGATTTAACTTTAAATGGTACAGGCAATCTTTATCTTGTTGTGAATTATACCGGCTTACATCCTTGTAATCGTTTGCTTGCAGAATTAGAGAAAGAATCAAAAGGAGGGAAAGCATGAAATTAACAATTGGACATCTTTATCCCGACCTTCTCAATTTATACGGAGACCGTGGAAATATACAATGCTTTCGCAAGCGCCTGAAATGGCGTGGTATCGAATCTGAAGTTATTCCTTATCTTTCTGGAGACACCATTGATTTTAATAATCTAGACATTGTATTTCTTGGTGGTGGATCTGATCGTGAACAGGAGCTTGTTTGCAAATATTTGATGGAAATTCGTGAAGATTTTAGTGCTTATATCGAAGATAATGGAGTTGTCCTTGCAGTTTGTGGTGGATACCAACTACTAGGCAAATATTATCAGACAGATTCAAAAAAAATCGAAGGGCTTTCAATTCTCAATATTATTTCTGAATGGGAAGAACCTCGACTTATAGGAGATATCATTTTAGATTCTTCTTTATCTTCAAAACCTATCGTTGGATTTGAAAACCATGCCGGACGTACTGATATCGGTAATCATACCCCTTTAGGTAAAGTTACACGTGGTCATGGAAACAACGGAATTTCAGGATATGAAGGAGTAATTTACAAAAATCTTATTGGGACATACCTTCATGGTCCTCTTCTTCCAAAAAATCCAGAAATCTGTGATTATTTACTGTCTTGTGCTCTAAAGCGCAAGTATGGTGAAGATGTTACTCTAGAGAACCTAGATGACACACTAGAGCATATGGCAAACCAGACTATAGCTGATCGAACTGAATAATCAACAAAAAGGATACGGAGTCAACCGTATCCTTTTTTAGTGATTTACATAAACATCTACCACTGTTAAAAGAAGAAAAAATTCTTTTTCAAGCCTTTTCTTTTCATCAGGATCATTCATAGGCAGTCTGAATGCAGGAATTCCTGTTATCGCATGATTTGCCTCATTCCAATCCCTTTTTAGA
>JAHHTM010000308.1 GCA_020024675.1 Muricomes sp. | reverse complement strand
TATATAGATTTATTAAATCACATCAGATAGATGTGATTCATTTTCATAATTTATTGCCAACAGTATATTTTTTATTGTTTCCTATGAAGCAGAAGGTGCTAACGTTTCATGGTTTACACATTAGAAAGTATGACTTTATGCACCAACCATTGCGGAGATTTTTACGTAAAGTTATCAAAAATAGTTTGGTCATTGGCAGTGATAAGGTCATTGTTTTATCAGATGAAGACAAAATTTATCTGACGAAGGAACTCTATCGGAAAAAAGATGTTGAGAAAATATTTGTTGTGCCTAATGCCATTGAAAAACCTAAAATTACCACTGATTTGACGCATATGTTTTCTTCTAAAGAATTGAACATTATTGTAGTGGCGCGTTATAATTTTCAAAAGGGATATGATATTCTTTTTTCTTTTTTGCAAGAAAAGAAATTTATTGAAATGCCAGTGCATTTTTATATTATTGGCAATCGTGAATTGCAAATGATTGTTGCTGGCGTTAAATGGGCAACAGGTGTAAAGCTGACTTATATATCAGATACAAATGTTCCGTATAATTATGTCCAACAGGCTGATTTTTTGCTTTTACCATCTCGCTGGGAAGGGTTACCGATGGTTGTTTTAGAAGCTTTGACACTGGGGACAAAGGTAATAGCAGCCAATACGGCGAATATCAATTACTTAGTTGATAATAAAAATGTATTTATATATAAACAAAGCGATAAAAATTCTTTTTGGCAGACAATAAAAATGGCAATGGCTACTAAAGATAATGATGTTGATATAAATTTAGACGCGTTTTCTCTGCATTCAGTAGGAAGACAAATGAAGCTAGTTTATGAAAAATGAGGAAGGGATTGTTGAGAATGCAAACAACTAATGTCATAGGATTGGGGTATATTGGTTTGCCAACAGCAGCGTTATTGGCAAGTAATGGAATTCAAGTATATGGAATGGATTGTATTCCACATATAGTTGATACAATTAATGCTGGAAATATTCACATTGTTGAACCAGGTTTAAAAAAATTAGTACAGACTGTGGTCAAGGATAAGAAATTGATAGCCTATACCACACCTCAGAAAGCAGATGTATATATTATCGCTGTGCCTACGCCATTTAAGGAAAACAAAGAACCAGACATCTCATATGTAAAGGCGGCAGCCGAGGAAATTGCCCCTTATTTGGAAGAGGGCAATTTAATTATTTTAGAATCCACAAGCCCAGTAGGTACAACAGAAAATATCAAAAAATGGGTTCTAGAAAAAGTTCCCGCTTTGTGTGACAAAAAATTGTACTTTGCGCATTGTCCAGAAAGAGTGTTGCCAGGAAAGATTTTATATGAATTAGTTCATAATGACCGCATAATCGGCGGTATCGATTCTGAATCAACGCAAAAAGCGGTGCATTTTTACAAGCAGTTTGTAGAAGGAGAATTATTGGAAACAGATGCTAAAACTGCAGAGATGACAAAGTTGACTGAAAACTCTTTCCGTGATGTCAACATTGCTTTTGCAAATGAATTGTCTTGTATTTGTGATAAATTAGGTATTAATGTTTGGAAATTGATAGAATTAGCTAACCATCATCCGCGCGTTAATATTTTGCAACCAGGCCCTGGAGTAGGGGGACATTGTATTGCTGTTGACCCGTGGTTTATTGTTAGTTCTGCTCCGCATGAAGCAAAATTGATTCGCACTGCGCGAGAAATTAATGATGATAAGCGAGAATTTGTTATCGGAAAAATAGAATCAATTTTGGAAAAAGAGGGAATAAAGAAAGTAACTTGTTTGGGTTTAGCATTTAAGCCAGATATTGATGATTTGCGAGAAAGTCCAGCTATGTATATTGTGGAAAAAATTGCCGAGCGCAATATGCAGTGTCCGATTACGGTAGTAGAACCGAATATCGATAATTTACCAGCTAAATTGGCGCAGTATCATAATGTGAGATTAAATAATGAAATAGAAAAGGCAATTAAAGATGCCGATATCATCGTTATTTTAGTTGACCATACACCATTTAAAAAATTACCAACAGATATTTGGGTGGGGAAAGAAGTTGTTGATACAAAGGGAATTATTGGAGGAAGTTTATGAAACAAGTATTAATTCACAAGGGACAAGCTGTTTTAGAAGATGTACCCTCTCCACAAGTAGAAAAAGGACATATTTTAGTACAAACTCGTTATTCCTGC
>JAHHTM010000307.1 GCA_020024675.1 Muricomes sp. | reverse complement strand
TATCTGTATGGAGGTAGAACAATTTCAATACTCTGTGCGGCGGTTCTCTTTGTTGTCTTTGGTGAAATCATTGATATTATTTCGGTTCAATGTACACTTCTTGTTTTAGGAATAAATTACAAACAGTTTCTATTAAGGGAGTTTACATATATAACCGTTATATTTAGCGAAAAATTACTGATTCTTTTTTTGAGCTGGTTGATATCTAGATTTCGAAGAGAACAACACCTGCAAAATATCCAATGGAAGTATTTATTGCTAATGCTACACTTTCCAGTTGCAAGTATGATGATGTTGTATTCGATTTATTACGAATCCCTTTCCGAGCCTGACTTGAGTGTATATTCCGTTACTTTCTGTGCGATTCTAATGGTTGCAAATATTTCTATTATTTACATAATCAATGCTATAACTAAAAGTGTACAGCAGTTATATCAATTAAATGCTTTAAAACAGCAAATTCATATGCAGGCTCAAAACTATAATACATTGGAATCGGCTTACTCAATCCAAAGAAAAGCGACCCATGAGTTCTGTCGACATGTTCAAACACTGCATGATCTGCTTGAACAAAATCAATATAGTGCTGCGCAAGACTATATTGATCATCTAATTGCAGATCGTTCAATAAAAGTGTTTAGCATTCATACTAACAATCCGATTGTTGACGTGATTCTTAATCAAAAATATCAGCTTGCACTTGAATCAAATATCGAAATGCAGATACGAATCAATGATCTATCGGGTATTCCAATTCCTGCAAATGACTTAGTCGTACTGTTATCAAATCTTTTGGACAATGCCATTGAAGCGTGTCAAAAAATATCTGGCATACGAGAAATTAATTGTACTGTATTAATGGAAGAGGAGCTGTTCATTTCCATTCGGAATTCTTCTCTTCCGGTAGAAGTTGTAGATAACAATATACAATCGACTAAGAATAACAGAATTCAACATGGATATGGAATTCCAGCTGTAAAGCACATTTTAAAAGGATTAAGTGCAGAATATGGATTCAGATACCAAGATGGTTGGTTTCAGTTTGTAGCTGAGATACCTGTGAAACATACGGCTCCCTAGTGATCTGTATCAGAATAATATATGAGAAAACAGCTGGAAATTCTATGCCATGGGAAGTGAGTGACGTATGTCGATACATATCGAATTTTTCATGTGCAATATGTACGGGAAATGAAGTAGGATGTAGAGGTTTTCTTAATAGTGAAAAGGTATAAGACGATGTTTTTGACAGAATGATTACTCTGCCCCCCTTTGGTAGACAGTATGATAAACTATCTTCCAAAGGGGGGCTTTGTTATGTATAAAAGAACATCGAACAGAAGATGCACGACAGAAGTTTAAAATATAATTGAAATTATGCGGTCATAACATTGGAAAAATGCACATTCCATTGATGCTTGTGTGGTAACATGGGAAAGGAGATATCTGGAAAAAGGACCCAGATATTCGCAAATGAGAGACGGGGTTGTAAGTCTACGGGGTGGACCTGAAAACTATCAGCAGAAGTAGAGCGCAATACTGAAAAGCAGAGATTGTGTATGGAGAATTCTTAGCTAAAAATGACAAGCTTTGTTTTTGGCGGACAAGTGACTCCAGCATAAAAAAGAATTCCAGACTTTCAGAAGAGAATTTCCATTTAAGCCGCTGTTCGACATCACTCAATTAGCCTGTACTACATTTTACTATCATCTGAGACGGATGAATAACAAGGGGAAATGTGATGCTGAAATTACAGCAATTTATCATGAAAATAAGGAGAAACCTGGATATCGATGGATTACTTCCGAATTAAACAAGAAAATCATCATTTGCATCATAAGACTGTCTATAGACTTATGAAAGAAGTGAGTTCAGTTTTCTGTGTCCGTATAAAATGTATCGTATTTACAGAACTGAAGTGAAAAATTGCATTGAATCTTATTAAAAGATTTTTTATGTGGAGAAACAAAATCAGAAATGGGGAGCCGATGAGATAGAGCTCCTTTTTGTACAGAAACACCTGTTCTGCATGAAAGAGCGATTGAGAAGATTTTAAACAGCACAGGTCTGATCTTGCACTCAAACCAGAGATGGCAATACCAGCAGAGTATGTGCAAGAAAGAAAATTTTCTGGACAATGCTGCCATGGAAAGTTCCTTTGGCTTACTCAAAACCGAACTTCTTTACTTTACAAGAGTTCAGCTCTAGGG
>JAHHTM010000306.1 GCA_020024675.1 Muricomes sp. | reverse complement strand
GGGTATATGGTGAAGGCCGGACTATTTAAAAGAATATGGGGAACTGTGTTAATTTGGATTGCATGCACACTTACTAATACGGTGTCAGCATCATTAATTACCATTTTTGTATATGGAGGGGCGACAGGAGTTACAGGTTCCTCTGTATTTACGGCAACTTTGATTGCAGCGACGAAAGATATTATGATGTCTGTATTTTCTTCTTCATTTATTGAAAATTTAATAGATAAAGGGATTGCATTTTTTATTGCCTATATTATTGTACAGAAAATACCAAAAAGATTTTTAAGTCAGTATGCGGCAGATACAATGGAAGAAGATGATGAGGATGAAGACGAAGCTGAATAAAAGAGGTAGGATGTTTTTTATTAGTGGAGGGAATCATGGTCAAAACATCAAATACATTTGTGGAAAAGCACACAGTGATTGAGAAATTAAATCCAATGACTAAAGTGTTGGTAATTTTTTCTCTGGGGCTGGGAACATTGATTTTTCCTAACTCCTGGCTTGGACTTGTGGTAATTATAGGATTATTTATAGTAGCATATATTGCAAAAATCCTAAAAGAATTTACAAAAGTAATGCTAGGATTTGGAATCCCGATTACAGTAATGTTAATGTTTATTCAGGGCTTCTACAGTCCTAAAAATAAAACAATGATTGCAGACTTTGGATTTGCCAGTCTTGGTCTGGAAGGAGTTTTATATGCGTTGAAAATTGTCAGTACATTATTGGTTTTTCTTGGTTCTTTTTATATTATGAATAAAACAACTTATACAGGAAAATTAGTTGCTGCATTAACAGAAACAGGACTTCCACCGAAAGTTGGATATTTGATTCTTGCAAGTCTGAATGTTGTTCCTCAAATGCAAAGAAGAATGTCTGTCATTCAGGAAGCGCAGAATGCCAGAGGTGTAGAAACGGGTGGAGGAGTCATATCAAGAGTGAAAGCATACATTCCTTTGCTTGGGCCAGTGGTGATGTCTTCTCTAACAGATGCACAGGAAAGAGGGATGACTTTGGAAACACGTGGATTTGGAATTAAAGGTGTGAAACAGACAAGTTTTGTAGAAGTTACAAAATCTAAACTGGATAAAGTATTACGCTCCTTACTGATTGTATTTTTTGTGTCAGTACTGTTTACTACAGTACTAATGAAAACAAATGTTATATAAAGGAAGGATCTAAAAATGGGAGAAGTAGTATTAGAAGTCAGAGATTTTTCATTTAAATATCGACAGACCAAAAGAAAAGCTTTGAAAAAGATTAATTTTCAGGTGGAAAAGGGAGAATTTTTTTGTATTATCGGCGCAAATGGTGCAGGGAAGTCTACCTTGTGTAATTCATTGGTAGGATTGATTCCACACTATTTTGTAGGAAAAATGTCAGGTGAAGTGCTGGTAGCTGGAGCAAGGGTTTCAGATAGTAGCATTTCGGATTTATCTGCTCAAATCGGTCTGGTTTTTCAGAATCCGTTTAATCAATTGTCATACACTGCCGGAACAGTGGCTGAAGAATTGGCATATGGACTCGGAAACAGGGGGATACCCAGAAGCGAGATGATACAGAAAGTAGAGTATGTTGCCAAAATAATGCGTATAGATCATATTCTTAACAAAAATCCGTTGGAGTTATCTGGCGGACAGGTACAAAGAGTAGCATTTGGTTCTACTTTTATTATGGAACCTCAAATTCTTGTCCTGGATGAATGTACCACTCAATTAGATCCACTGGGGAGTGAAGAGATTTTTGATATTGTGAAAAAACTTAACAGCAGCGGTATTACTGTAATCATGGTAGATCATGAGATGGAAAGAGTGGCAAAGTATGCAGATAGAGTTATGGTACTGGATAAAGGGCAGGTGATTGCAATTGATCACCCTGGCAAAATCTTTGGGGATCCTGAGATTGTAAACTATCATATTGATGTACCAGACTACGTGAAAGTTATACAGGAACTTAAGAATAGGGGATATACAGACAGAGAGATAGAGATTACAGAAGAACCAACAATCGCACTGGTAAGGGAGGCGCTTGGAAGATGAAAATAGAATTAAAGAAAATGCGCTATGTGTATCCTACAGGAGAAGAAGCATTAAAAGGGATTGATTTAACAATCGAAGGAACAGATCCAGTTGCGATTATTGGACAAAATGGTGCTGGAAAAAGAACAATAGTAGAGCATTTTAATGGTATTTTAAGACCTGCTTCAGGA
>JAHHTM010000305.1 GCA_020024675.1 Muricomes sp. | reverse complement strand
GTCATACTTTTTACCATTTCTGTTGTAACGGAACCTGGAGCTGAGACACCGATGAAAACATCTGCGCCAACCAGCATATCAGCAAGGCTTCCTGATTTTTTATCCAAGTTTGTAATTTTGCTCATTTCTTCTTTGACCGCATTCATCCCTTCTGTACGGCCTTCATAAATCGCACCTTTTCTGTCACATAAAGTAATATTTGGATATCCGGCTTTTAAAAGCAATTTAGAGATTGAAATAGCAGCGGCACCTGCACCATTGATAACAATACGAACATTTTCTTTTTGTTTTTTTACTAATTTCATAGCATTATTCAATCCTGCTAATGTAATTACCGCTGTTCCGTGCTGATCATCATGGAAAATAGGAATGTCGCATTTTTCTTTCAATTTTTTCTCAATTTCAAAACATCTTGGTGCCGCAATATCTTCCAGGTTTACGCCGCCGAAAGAGCCCGAAATTAAATAAATGGTATTAACAATTTCATCAACATCTTGACTTTTAATACAAAGAGGAAAAGCATCTACATCGCCAAATGCCTTAAACAATACGCATTTGCCTTCCATTACAGGCATACCTGCTTCAGGACCTATGTCACCAAGACCCAGTACGGCAGAACCGTCTGTTACAACCAGACACATATTCCAACGTCTGGTTAATTCATAAGATTGATTGATATCCTTCTGAATTTCCAGACAAGGTTGAGCAACTCCCGGTGTATACGCCAAAGAAAGATCATCTTGTGTTTCTACCGGCACATTTGTTACAACTTGAATTTTTCCCTTCCATTCTTTATGCAATCTTAAAGATTCTTTTGCATAATCCATGTGATTGACCTCCAATTAATTAATAGTTGCCTGAGAAGAATTTGCTGTCTTTTGGTAATTCGTATCCTTTAAAGTAAGAAGCAAAATCAAGTTTTAAATATTCACATAGATTTGCAAGTTCTACCATAGTATTATCATTTACAGGGATACCGTTTTCTCTTCTGTCTTTTTCGGCCAGAATTTCTTTTTCACCGTGTGTGTAAATTCTATCTTTACCATCCGCTTTTGGACTTTCACGCACTGCTTCTAAATAGTCTGAGAAGTGTTGTTTAATTTTTTCAGGGTCTCCGAATATTGCAGGGTCGATTGCCATAAAACCATGACAAATTCCTGTTTTATCAGAAAATGTGCAGCATTGATCGGAAGTAACGCCCAATGATAGAATGGAACTGAACAATTCACATATCATGCCGTAACCATAACCTTTATGGCTGCCGCTAACTTCTTCGCAGCCACCCAACGGCATAATGCCACCTCCGCCTTTGGAAACAATATTGGCAAGAACATCAGGTGCATCGTTGGAAGCATGACCATTCTTATCAAGAGCCCAACCATCCGGAAGCGGTGTGCCTGATTTATTGTACATTTCCAGTTTTCCTCTTGTTACTACTGTAGTGGAACAGTCAAAGAAAAACGGATAAGGTTCTGCAGGCATAGACACCGCAATTGGATTGGAACCCAGCATAGCTTGTTTTCCAAAAGTAGGAACCATAATTGCTTCTGAATTGGTACAAGACATGCCTAAAAGCCCTTGGTCGCATGCCATTTTTGTATAATATCCGGCAATACCAAAGTGGTTTGAATTCCTTACACTGACAATACCAATTCCTGTCTTCTTAGCCTTTTCAATCGCTTTATTCATCGCAAACAGACTGATAAGTTGTCCCATACCATTATGTCCATCTACTACAGCTGATACAGGTGTCTCAAACACAATTTCCGGCTGTTCTTTTGGATGAATGGTTCCTTTTTCAATTCCCTTATGATATCTCACCATTCTTTGCATACCATGGCTTTCAAATCCATATAAATCTGCGGTGAGCAATACATCTGTTATAATACCGCTTTCTTCTTTTGTAAAACCAAAAGATTCAAAAACATCCTGACAAAAGCGATTTAGCTCTTCGTAACTCCCATTAACATAACCCATAATAGTTCCTCCTGAAGGTTCATTTCAAACTGAATGAAATTAAAATTTCAAATATATACTAATAAAGTATATATTCAATATAACATTGTCACCCCATGAAATCAATAGTAATTATAAAAAAGATTTATATTTTACATATCATTCATATATGATTATCTTTTGAGAATCTTGTTTTATTATTCCAACTATAGAATAATTAGAGTATACATTTTGTAAAAAAGTATTTTAAAACTTAGAAAATTAAGTTTCTCTTCTACGGTGTTAAATGGTACAAGTAGTATTTTAT
>JAHHTM010000304.1 GCA_020024675.1 Muricomes sp. | reverse complement strand
AATGGAAGAAGAATATGAGAAGCGACATAATCAGTTGTGGAAGGAAATGAAAGAGATGATCCATGAATATGGTGGATCAAATTATTCTATTTTTCTAGATCCAAAGACAGATATTCTTTATGGGTATATAGAACTAGAAGATGAAGAAAAGTGGGCACAAAGCGCAAACACAGAAATTTGTCGTAAATGGTGGGATTACATGGCAGATATTATGGAAACAAATTCAGATAATAGTCCGGTGTCATTAGACTTAAAATTAGTTTTTCATCTAGATTAGAATAGACAAGGAGAATTGTTTAGAATCTTTCAAAATGAAATGCCTTCACATACAGTATATTCCGTATGTGGAGGCATTTTAATAAACAAGTGGGTGTCGATTTAATTTCTCTTTAAAAGATAATCGTTTTCATATTTTTGAATTTCGTCATAGTAATCAGAGGCAGGCACACCACATTGACGGCAATATTCTTCCCAAATATCTCCAAGAGGAAGCATTTTACAATCTTCCATAACAGACATTTTACGAGAGAACTGGGTAGTATCCTGCAGTTCTTTTAACATGGCATTTGGTGTGCATAGTGCGTTTAATAAGGCTTTCTGGACACTACGGAATCCTGTTACCCATGCAGAAATTCGATTGATTGAAGCATCGAAAAAATCAAGGGCGATATTTACACGATCAATTGCATTACATCGGACAATTTCTTGAGCAATTTCTTTTGTTTCGTCATCAAAAATAACCACGTGGTCAGAATCCCACCGAATGCCACGAGTAATGTGTAATGCGAGTTCCGGAAAAAAACATAAAAGAGCAGGAATTTTATCGGATACTACTTCAGTAGGATGATAGTGACCATTGTCCATAAGAGGAAGGCATTTGTCCTTGTTTGCAGCAGCGTAACTTAAAGTAAATTCTGCAGAACCTGCTGTATAAGCTTCAACGCCAATACCAAATACTTTAGATTCTACGCAAGGTTTTACTTTATTAAAGTCATATGGCTCGGACAAAATCGCATCAATAGATTCTTTATAACGCATTCTAGGACCCATGCGATCAGCAGGAACATCTTTAAAACCATCACCAATCCATATATTCATGATACACGGGAAACCGGTTTCTTCCGCAAAATAATTTGCAATACGGATACAAGCTTTTCCGTGCTCAATCCAAAAGTTTCTTGTTTCCTTATCAGGACTAGTAAGAGTTAGCCCATCTTTTATTCTCGGATGGGAAAAGAAAGTAGGATTGAAATCGATACCTAATCCTCTTTCTTTTGCAAAATCAACCCATTTTTGAAAATGTTTTGGTTCTAGCTTATCTCGGTCAGCAAATTCTCCGTTTTCAAAAATAGCATAGCTTGCATGGACATTAATTTTTTTTGTTCCAGGCATTAAAGACATTGCCTTGTCCATATCAGCTAAAAGTTCTTCTGGATTTCTGGCTTTACCAGGATAGTTTCCAGTTGTTTGGATTCCTCCGGTTAATGTCCCTTCGTTGTCAAATCCCGATACATCATCTCCCTGCCAGCAATGAAGAGAAATAGGAATTTCTTTGCATTTTTGAATGGCAGCATCAGTATCAATTCCATATTTGGCATAGATTTTTTTGGCTGATTCATATCTTGTCATATTTAGACCTCCTTGTTAGGTGAATATTTGATAATATCAAATGAATTTTGAATACATTTTCTTGCATCAGCAAGATTTTTTAACTGACCAGAATAAATAATCTGTACAATAAGATTTCCAAGAGCTGTAGCTTCTGTCGGACCTGCATAAACATTTTTGCCTGTATATTTAGCAGTTAATTCATTTAAATATTTTGCATTTGAACCACCACCAACTATATGAATACGTTCAAAATTTTTCCCAGTTACTGATTCTAGTCCTTTGATTGTGTCTTTATAGCACATGGCGAGACTGTTATAGATTACAGCTGCAATTTCGCCAACCGTTTTAGGAATTTGTTGATTTGTTTCACTGCAAAAATTTTGTACTTCTTGAATCATATTTTTAGGTGCAAGAAAACGTTCATCATTACAATCTACGATAGATGAAATTGTTTCTTTTGAAGCACGAGAACAAATTTCTGCAAAGGAAAGATTTTCAGAGAATTCTTTTTTTACAGATTGGATCATCCAAAGCCCCATAATATTTTTTAAATAACGGAAACGATATTCATAGCCTCCTTCGTTTGTAAAATTTTCTTTCATACTTTCAAGAGAACAGTCTGCTTCTTTTTGTTCGATTCCAAGTAAAGACCATGTACCAGAAC
>JAHHTM010000303.1 GCA_020024675.1 Muricomes sp. | reverse complement strand
CTTCATCTACAAGGTCAATTGCCTTATCCGGAAGGAATCTGTCTGATATATATCTGTTAGATAATGTAGCCGCTGCAACAAGAGCACTATCTGTAATCTTAACTCCATGGAAGACTTCATATCTTTCTTTTAAACCACGAAGAATAGAAATCGCATCCTCCACTGTTGGTTCATCTACAAGTACAGGCTGGAATCGTCTCTCCAAAGCTGCATCTTTTTCGATGTACTGACGATATTCATCTAATGTAGTAGCCCCTATACAATGTAACTCACCACGTGCCAGCATAGGTTTTAACATATTACCCGCATCCATTGCTCCATCTGTTTTACCAGCTCCAACAATTAGATGCAGCTCATCAATAAATAAGATGATCTTTCCATCGCTGTTTTTAACTTCTTCCAGAACTGCTTTCAAACGTTCTTCAAATTCACCACGATATTTTGCTCCTGCAACCAATGCACCCATATCCAGTGAAAATACGGTTTTATCTTTCAAACCTTCTGGAACATCTCCTCGAACAATACGCTGCGCGAGTCCTTCAACTACTGCTGTTTTACCAACACCTGGTTCTCCAATGAGCACTGGATTGTTTTTTGTTTTACGTGAAAGAATGCGGATAATATTTCGAATTTCCTCATCCCTTCCTATAACTGGATCTAATTTCTGTTCTCTTGCACGTTCTACAAGATCCTGACCATATTTTTTCAGTGTATCATAGGTTGCCTCTGGATTGTCATTTGTCACACGCTGATTTCCTCGAACTGTTGATAATGCCATAAGGAATCCATCTCTGCTAATTCCAAATTCTCTATAAAGATTTTTCAATTCTTTACTGGCATATTTTAAAAGTGAGAGAAACAGATGCTCTACTGATACGTATTCATCTCCCATCTGTCTTGCTTCATCCTCAGCATGGATGAGTACATTATTCAAATCCTGTCCTACAAAAACCTGACCGCCTTGTACTTTTGGTCGTTTTCCTAAAAGTTCTTCTACTCTGTTAATAAAAAGAGTTCCCTGAATGTTCATTTTTTCAAGCAGCTTTAAGATTAGACTGTCTTCTTGTGTAATAAGTGCATATAATAAATGTTCCTGAGCAATTTCCTGATTTCCATAATCATATGCTGTCTTTTCACATGTCTGAACCGCTTGAAGCGAATTCTGTGTAAATTTATTAATGTTCATAAAAAGACCTCCTTTGCCTGTTCATGATAGTTGTTCTATTAACAATATAACAATAGCACCTGCTATTAGCACTGTCAAGATGTGAGTGCTAATTTTTTATTTTATTTTTATTACTAGAAATTTCTTATTTATCTTTGATCAATTTATCTAATTGCTTCATTGTCATATTTGCATAGACCTGTCCATCCCATTTCACACATGGCCCTTCTTTGCATTTTTTCAGACATCCACACAAATTGTATGAGAAACCGCCTTTTTCACTGACACCACCTTTTTTGACGCAATATGTTTTCTCAACCCACTTCTGAAGATTGCCTTTGACCTTGGAACTACAGTTACTTCCATTACAAATTTCTAGTCTGTGTCGTGATTTTTCCGTTTTAAGATCCGGAACATATTTCATTACTACCTTCAGGTAACTTGGCTTTATAGCAAGTTCTTTACATATCTCATCCAATGCTGCCTCTTTTAAGATGCCCCCACACAATTCCTGTGTTTCCCGTAAAAGAAAGATCAGATCATTTTGATCCCAATTAGACCCTTTCCTACAATAATATTCTATCAGTTTCTGTAAATCGTTTTCCATGTTATTCTTCCTTTTCTTAATTTTATAGCACATTACTTTATACAATCATTATTACACAAAAGGCCCCTCCGTAATCTGACCAGTTGCGAAAGAGCCAATAAAAATCCTGCGATTTCATTCCGTATAAAATCTAATTTTCTTTCTGTACGTAAGGTTTTTTCATAAACTGGCAATAATAAACCACTCCCACGATAGTCGTTATAACTTCTGTGACGGGAAATGTAAGCCAGAACCAATTCAATCCAAATCTTGAAAACAAAACTCCTAAAGGTACAAACAATACCAGTGTTCTTATGATCGTTAATAAAGAACTTTTTAACCCGAATCCGACTGCCTGAAAAAACACCGGAAATATCAATGAAGTAACCAATGGTATGAAACTGATACCTATGAAGCGAAATCCTATTCTTCCAATTTCAAGTACCATAGAATCTGCAGTAAATACTCGAAGCATTGCTACCGGGAAGAATTCGAAGCAAAGGGTTCCCATAGCCATAAATACAAG
>JAHHTM010000302.1 GCA_020024675.1 Muricomes sp. | reverse complement strand
GCATAAGAATTATTGGTAGAGAAGCAGAAATTCGGTATTGCATTTCAGAATATGCTTTTAATAATTCAAGCGTAATCTCTTTAGAGAACAGCCCGATTTATGGGCAGTTATTTAATGAATTGGAAGTTCAGAAAATACGAGAAATATTGAAACAGGCGATTTCAGATTATGACTTAAAGTTGACAGATCTCGCATTTAAAAATTTACTGATCCATATTCTCATCATGATGAAGCGATATGCAAAAGCATGTGTTATTTTATATCAGCCAGATACAATCGAAGCGTTTAAAGAGAGAAAAGAATATCTATGTGCAAAAGAGATTGCAGAGAAAATTAGAGAAGCAATGCAAGAAGATATAGGAGTTGAAGTTTATTATATAACACAACATCTTATGTCAAGTCAGAGGTTTTTAGAAGAAAATAGTGGAAGCAGATATCGATATCAGGGAACACAGAATATTTTGGAGAAGATTCGTAAACAGACAGGAATTGATTTGACAGACGACGAAGGATTAATTACAGGACTGGATACACATCTTAGTATTGCATTGCAAAGACTTAAATTTAATATGAATATTCGCAACGAAGTACTTGATCTTATTAAAAGTTGTTATCCTTTAGCATTTGAACTTGCAGTACTTGCTGGTGGCGTTATAGAAAAAGATTTTAATCTTCAAATGAAAGAAAACGAACTGGGGTTTATGGCAGTGCATTTTGCGGCTGCATTAGGAAGAAAAGGAATTAGTAATGAAGAGGAAAGTAAGACAGCTGTTATTGTATGTGATGCAGGGCGAGCTATAGCGATGTTGATTAAAGAAAAAATTAACCAACTGTTTAGTGACAGAATCAAGATTATAGGGGTTTATCGAACCAGTGATCTTACAAATAAGATGATTGATTCAGTTGATCTCGTTATAGCAACTGTCGATATAGCTGCTTTTCATTCGGAAAAAATAGTAAATGTCAGAGTTTTTTTTGATGAAGATGATGTCAGAAAAATATCATATGCTCTTAAGCATAAGAACAGTATGGATAATCTGAAATATAAAAATGTTTTCCGAAAAGATCTTTTCTTTACAGGACTGAATCTGAAAACAAAGGATGAGGTTCTTACATATCTTACAGATGTGTTGATGGAGAAAGGATACATTACAGAAAACGTCAAGCAGTCCATATTCAAAAGAGAAGAACTTGCAACTACAGAAATTGGATGTCTTATGGCAATTCCTCATGCACTTTTAAATGACATGGAAGATGTAACAGTTGCAGTTGCAATCTTAAAAAAACCTATTGTGTGGGATAAAGAAAAAGTTCAGGTTGTGTTGATGCTAAATATTCCCAAAAATAAAAACAGTGTTTGGGAAGGAATATTTAAAAAAGTGTATAGAGAACTGATTTCAGAACAAGGTGTTACATGGCTTATAAAAAATCAGGATTACGAAGAATTTATAGAAAAAATTGAACATGACTAAATTTTTAACAAATACATTTCTTAAAGATAGGAGGAAGGAGTATTTATGGATGAGTTAGTGTTGACTGAAAGGAATACATTATTTAAAGCGGAAGCGAAAGACTGGGTAGAGGGAGTTAGGATTGCTGGTGAAATGTTGGTAAAGCAAGGATGTGCAAAACCAGAATATGTAGATAATATTGTAAATGCAATCCGAAAATATGGACCTTATGTTGTAATTGCAGAAGGTATCGCAATTCCTCATACCAGACCAGAGGAAGGGGCATTGGAAACAGGATGTGCTTTGGTAACGTTAAAAGATCCAGTATATTTTGATGGTGATAGCAGTCCAGTAAAAGTGTTGATCAGTTTTTCGGCAGTAGATAACGATAAACACATTGATCTTTTAAGAACACTTGTAGAATTTATTGAACAGGGCATGATCGGTGAAATTGCCAAAGTGAGTGACTATGAAGAGTTTTTACAACTACGTAAAAGCAATACAAAAATGAATCAAATGTAAGGAAAGGAGGATACTATGAAAATTTTAACAGTATGTGGAGCAGGATTGGGAAGTAGTTTTGCATGTCAGATGAGCATCGAAGCAGTTTTAAGAGAACTTGGAATTGAGGCAACATTAGATCATACAGATATTTCAAGTGTATCAGGAATGACTGCAGATATTATAGTTTCAGCAAAGAATTTCGAGACACAGTTTGAACGCTATA
This sequence comes from Muricomes sp., assembly GCA_020024675.1. Lineage (GTDB taxonomy): Bacteria > Bacillota > Clostridia > Lachnospirales > Lachnospiraceae > JAHHTM01. Next base: position 153 of record JAHHTM010000302.1, on the reverse strand, counting down.
ATATCAAATGTCCTACTGTTTTTTTGAATCGTCTTGTTGACAAGAATGAAATTAAGGAAAAACTTGTTCCAGTCTTAAAGGAACTTGGAGCAATGTAAAAGCAGAAGACTTAATGAAAAAGGAGAGAGAATATGGCAATTTTAAATTTTATAA
>JAHHTM010000301.1 GCA_020024675.1 Muricomes sp. | reverse complement strand
CCATAAAAAAGTCAGCCCCAATTTTTTATGACTATAACCTGACTTTAGTTTTACTATAATATTATCTACCGTGAAAAGTTAGGAGTTTTATTTTGACTTACCGTACATCTGTTAAAAATATATCGGGATACATGGAAGATACTTTGGAAAAAGTAGGATATTTGTTGTCAGTCTATATGGCAAGAACTTGACATAAGGTGTCAGTTGTTTGCCAAGAGATAGATGAAGAATAGTGCTACTTTTACAGAAAATCAACATACTAATTCTTTCTATTTGTTTGTTCTATTGTAATGTTTGACAAAATCGTATACTATGTAATTGGATAGAGTATGATTGATTTTTCTGTTTTTAAGGTTTTATGTTTGAATTAAGGGGGCAAATACTTTGCATGGTAATTTAGAGCAGTCTCAAGAGATGATTTTAAAGCAAACCATCTCATTACAACAAATACAATATTTAAAGCTTTTAGCTATGAATATAACAGAACTGGACCATTACCTTTATTCGGTATATGAAGAAAACCCTGTAGTAGAATTATCTTCTTTTGATAATACGGAAAGTGTTTCTGATTTTTTCTCTTGGCTTAATAAATCTTCTATTTCTAACGATACTCAGACTTATTCTGATGATGATTCTACTTCAGAGATGACTTATGCAAGTCAAGTCTTAGATGAAAAGAAGGATCTTTTATCCCATTTAAAAAACCAATTTGATTTTTCTTTACGAGAAATAGATATATCCCTTTTGAATCTTCTCCTTTCTGCTCTTGATAAAAAAGGATATTTGACGATAACAGAAGAAGAAATTATTCAAAAGGGATATGATTCAGAATTAGTTGAGGAAGCGATAAGCTATCTGCAATCATTAGAGCCGGCAGGAATCGGAGCTAGAAATTTGGCAGAATGTCTTACAATCCAATTGGAGAGAAAAGGAGTTCAAGACTCTGTTTATTTTGATATTGTAAACCACTATTTGGAGGACGTATCAAAAGGTTATTTCCAAAAAGTTGCAAGAGAACTGGATTGTAATGCGAAGAAAATACGAGATATTTATGAGGAAATTAAACATCTTAATCCAATACCGTCTTCCGGTTTTGGAAATGCGCAATCCCTTTCCTGTATTGTTCCAGATATTACCGTAATAAAAAACAAAAACCAGGAACTTTCCATCCAATATAATAAGAATTTTGAATGTAAGCTATCTATTAACCAGAGCTATATTGATTTAGGCTTTGAAAACAAAGAAGCGGAAAACTATATTAAAGAAAAGGCTACACAGGCTTTATGGGTAGTAAAATCCATTCATTCCAGACAAAAAACCATCGAAAATGTTGTTTCGGCTATTGTTAAAGCACAACAAGATTTCTTTTTGAAAGGATTGCCTTTAAAACCGCTCAATTTGAACGATATTGCAGGTGAACTTTCGATTCACGAATCTACTGTCAGCAGAACAGTAAATGGAAAGTTTTTGGAGTGCAGTCAAGGCGTTTTCCCACTAAAATACTTTTTTACAGGCAAAATTTCTCAAGTTAATGACAGTGAAGGGTCTTCTGTAAGTACTAGCAATTTGAAAAATATAATTTCAGAAATCATTGCAAAAGAAAATCCTAAAAAACCCTACTCAGATAATGATATTATCAAAATTTTGGAAAAGGAAGGAATTGTGATTGCTCGAAGAACCATAGCAAAGTATAGAAATGAAATGGGGATTCCGTCCTCTTCAATGAGGAAAAAATACTAGATCAGACATTGTTCTTTTAATTTATCAAGCCGTCTATATAAGGTCCTGAGACTAATTCCCAAAGTTTGGGCGATCTGTTTTTTGCCGTTTAATGTAGAGCCGTATTTATCCAGTAACTTTTTAATTTCCAGAAGATCATCCTCTCGTTTTACAGTTTTAAGTTCTGGGACTTCTTCTTTATAAGACATTTGAGACAACAATTTTGGCGGTAAATCGCTCAGTTTGATTACAGATTCTTCAGCCATATTGGCTGCATATTCTACTACATTTTGAAGTTCTCGAACATTTCCTTTCCAATAATATGTTTCAAAAAACTTTGTTACTTCGGGAGAAAAATCAGTTGCAGAAGTACACAGCTTGGACTTTAAAAGATCAAGATAATTCTTAGCGATTGGAATAATATCGCTTTTCCTTTGGCGAAGAGGTGGAAGTTCCAAATTGATAACAGCAATTCTATAGTAAAGATCTTCTCTGAATTTGCCTTCTTCGATCAATTTTGGAAGATTACCATTGGTTGCAGCGATAATTCTGATATTCAGCGGAATTTTTTTTGTGGAACCAACTCTTTCCAGCTCATATTCCTGTAAAACACGAAGTAATTTCGGTTGTATGGACAAAGGCATATCTGCAATTTCGTCCAAAAAT
>JAHHTM010000300.1 GCA_020024675.1 Muricomes sp. | reverse complement strand
TATAGTAAGAAACAAGATCAAAGAAGGGAGAACCGTTTTAGGAATTGAATTGGGTTCTACAAGAATAAAAGGAGTTTTACTGGACGATGAGCACAAAGTAATTTCCACTAGCGGATTTTCCTGGGAAAATCGACTGGAAGAAGGAGTATGGACTTATCATCTTGATGAAGTATGGAATGGAATACAGTCTTGTTTTCTATCTTTAAAAGAAAATGTAAAAGAAACGTATGATATTGAGATTGAATCTTTAGGAGCTATTGGCATCAGCGCCATGATGCATGGATATCTTGTGTTTGATGAGAATGACCATTTGCTGGCTCCATTTCGTACATGGAGAAATACGATGACTGAGCCGGCTACGTTAGAATTGATGGAGCTGTTTGACCATCAGATTCCACAAAGATGGAGCATTGCACATCTTTATCAATCTATTTTGGATAATCTTGATCATGTTAAAGATATCCGTTACATGACAACCTTATCGGGGTACGTTCACTGGAAACTGACAGGACAAAAAGTGCTGGGTATAGATGATGCATCTGGTATGTTTCCAATAGATGTACAGACGAAAACATATTATAAAGATATGTTAGAAAAATTTGATGAGAAGATTGCTGACAAAAATTATGGCTGGAAGATTGAAGAAATTCTGCCCAAAGTACTTGTTGCAGGAGAAAATGCTGGTGTTCTTACAGAAGAAGGTGCTGCACTTTTAGATCCATCCGGCATGTTAAAACCAGGAATACCGATGTGTCCACCGGCAGGGGATGCAGGAACAGGAATGGTTGCTACCAATAGCATAAAGGTTCGTACGGGAAATGTATCAGCCGGTACTTCTGTGTTTTCTATGATCGTGCTTGAGAAAAAACTGTCAAAAGTATATCCGCAAATTGATATCGTGACAACTCCGGAAGGAAATTCTGTTGCCATGGTGCATTGTAATAATTGTACATCTGATTTAAATGCATGGATCAATGTTTTTAAAGAATTTTGTGATAATTTTGGAGTGGAAATGGATATGGATCATCTGTATGGAGGACTTTATAATCTTGCACTTACAGGGGATAAAGATTGTGGCGGATTGCTTTCATATAATTATTTTTCAGGGGAACATATCACAGACTTTGCAGAAGGAAGACCACTTTTTGTAAGAGAACAGAATTGTAAGTTTTCATTGGCAAATTTTATGAGAGCACACCTTTATACTTCACTTGGAGCAATTAAAATTGGAAATGATCTTTTACTTCAGAAAGAAGGAGTAAAAGTAGATGTGATTTTTGGACATGGAGGACTTTTTAAAACAGAAAAAGTTGGTCAGAAAATTTTGGCGGCTGCACTTAACACACCGGTTTCTGTTATGAAAACAGCTGGAGAAGGTGGCGCATGGGGCATTGCTGTCTTAGGTGCTTATATGTTATGGAAAAAAGGCAATGAAACCCTTACACAGTATTTGGAGGAAAAAGTTTTTAATGGTACGGAAAGTATAACGGTTTCACCAGATCCAGAAGATGTAAAAGGTTATGAAATATTTATGGAAAGGTATAAAAAGGGGCTGGCGATAGAAAAAGCAGCGGTAGAAAATATAAATTAAGTTTAAAAGAAGAAAATAGAATGGTTATCTTCAAAGTATGAGAAAAATGTTTATAAGGGTAACATAAGATGAGTAGATATAGAATATTATCTTTTGTTCCAGCGATTGCCCTCCTATGTCTTATATTTTCTTTTTCAGCACAGACGGGAAAAGAGTCTGGAAGTTTAAGTTATAAGATAAGTTATAAGATGATGGAAATAAAAAATCAGGTTTTTCAAGAAAATAAAAATGAGATCCAGATTACAAGAGCAGCAGAAAAGATTCACTATTATGTGCGCAAAGCAGCTCATATGACAGAATATTTTTTATTGGCATTATCGTTTGCGTACCCACTGTATCTTTATAAGGTCAGAGGAAGAAAACTCTTTTTTATTGTTATATGTGTATGTGTGTTGGCGGCAGGATTGGATGAATACCATCAAACATTTGTGGCTGGAAGAGGTCCGTCCATAAAAGATGTCGGTATAGATAGCACAGGTGCTTTTATTGGTTGTTGCATTGCAAGTGGAATAGAAAGATTTAAAATAAACAGAAAAAAGAAAAATTCAGAGAAGTGAAATGTGGATAGAAAACTGGCTGGAAGGAATAGTTTTTTGACATTGTCAGGTGCTTATGGTAAACTAGAAAGGAGATTATGTAAAAATATAAACGAATAATAATCATTATTATGAGGTGAATGCAATGGATAAATACGAATATAAGTTAAAGACAGAAAAAATGCTTGAACTTATGGAAAATGGAGCGTATAACAGAGCAGCTGAAATTGCGGATACCATCGATTGGAGAAGAGTCAGAAATTCAACAATGCTGA
>JAHHTM010000030.1 GCA_020024675.1 Muricomes sp. | reverse complement strand
GCTCTGCCATAATGACATCCCCCAACATTGCAAAACTGGCTGTAACACCCCCAGTTGTTGGGTTAGTCAGTACTGAAACATAAAATCCACCTGCATCGCTATATTTTTTCAGAGCAGAAGCCGTCTTTGCCATTTGCATAAGAGAATGAATTCCTTCCTGCATCCTTGCTCCACCGGAAGATGCAATAATGATTACCGGAAGCGTTTCTTTTGCAGCACGCTCTACCATTCGTGTGATTTTTTCACCTACAACTTCTCCCATACTTGCCATAATAAATCGATTATCCATTACAGCAATGGCAGTTTTGTACCCTCCTATCTTTGCCTGACCCGTAATAACTGCTTCTTTCAAACCTGTCTTATTTTGTGCCATACATATCTTTTCTTCATAGGAAGGATATCCCATAGGATTTTTTGTCTTTAACTCTTCATCCCATGGTTCGAATGTCCCCGGATCTGTCACCATTTCGATTCTATGCATTGCATGTATTCTAAAATAATTTCCACATTTTGGACATATGTAATAGTTCTGGATTACTTCATCTGTAAAAATTACACCTTTACATGCATTACATTTCTTCATGATTCCTTCTGGAACTTCTGGACCTTTTTGTATCGTTTTTTTATCTGCCGGAGAGCTAAATTTCTTTTTTATCAACATCTGTCTCAACTTCATTATTCTCACATCTTTTCTATAAACTCGATATTAATATCTCCCGACTTATAATAAGGGTGATTTAATATTTCATACTGATAATCGAGGTTTGTATCTACACCTTCTATCACAACTTCTCCAAGCGCACTACACATTTTTGAAATTGCATCTTCCCTTGTCTTTGCATGAACAATAAGTTTTGCCAACATAGAATCATAATATGGTGGAACTTGCGCACCTTGATAGATTGCAGTGTCTACTCGTACTCCTTCTCCACCTGGAAAATGCACCTCTTTTATCGTTCCCGGACATGGGGCAAAGTTTTTTTCTGGATTTTCTGCATTGATTCTACACTCGATTGCATATCCATTAATTGAAATATCTTCTTGAGAAAAAGAAAGTGGCATTCCTGATGCAATCCTAATCTGTTCCTTTACAAGATCTATGCCAGTGACCCATTCTGTAACTGGATGTTCTACCTGAATTCTTGTATTCATTTCCATAAAATAAAATTTACCGGTTTCTTCTAGTAAAAATTCTATTGTTCCAGCATTTTCATAGTGTGCTGCCCTTGCTGCTTTTATAGCTGCATCCCCCATTTTCTGTCGAAGTTTCTCAGAAATAGCTGCACATGGAGACTCTTCGATCAATTTCTGATGTTTTCGTTGAATCGAACAATCCCTCTCTCCTAAATGAACTATATTACCAAATTTATCCGCCATTATCTGAAATTCAATATGTCTTGGATGTTCCACAAAATGCTCAATATACATTGTTCCATCACTAAATGCCATTTCTGCTTCCTTTTGTGCGGTCTCAAAATTCTTTATAAATTCATCTTCGTTACGCGCCACGCGCATTCCTTTTCCCCCACCGCCTAAAGCAGCTTTTATGATTACCGGATATCCGATTTTTTGTGCTGTTTCTTTTCCTTTCGAAGCATCTACAAACTCCTCTGTACTTCCTGGAATAACGGGAACACCCGCTTGAATCATTGTTTTTCTTGCTTGTGCTTTATGTCCCATTTTTTGTATAACCTCTGCTTTAGGGCCAATAAAAGTAATCTTACATTTTTCGCAAATATCTGCAAAACGACTATTTTCTGAAAGAAAACCAAATCCCGGATGAATTGCATCTGCCTTTGTGGTGACAGCAGCACTGATTATTCGTTCCATATTAAGATAACTTTCCTTTGCAGATGCCGGACCAATGCAGACTGCTTCATCTGCAAGTTGTACATGAAGTGCGTCTTTATCTGCTTCTGAATATATTGCCACCGTTTCAATTTCCATTTCACGACATGCTCTAATCACACGAACTGCAATTTCACCTCTATTTGCAATTAAAACTTTCTTTATCATACTTTCACCTATCCGATCATAAATGTAAGTTCTGCACTAGCTACAACTCTTCCATCTACAGATGCTGTTGCCTGCCCTATTCCAAGCGGCCCTTTTTGACGGATGATCTTTGTTTCCAGTTTCAGCTTATCCCCGGGAACAACTTTTCCCTTAAATCTGCATTTCTGGATTCCTCCAAAATATGCTGTTTTTCCCTTATATTCTTCTTTTGAAAGAATTGCCACTGCCCCCACTTGTGCAAGAGCTTCTATAGTAAGTACCCCGGGCATTACAGGTTCTTCCGGGAAATGCCCTTTAAAAAAATCTTCCCGATATGTAACACACTTATAACCTGTTGCATATTCCCCCGGTTCATAATCTTCGATGTAATCCACAAGTAAAAAAGGATGTCTATGTGGAATTATTTTCTGAATTTCTTTGATCGTCAGACTTTTCATTTTAATCCTTTCTGTCTATCTTAAACGAAACAATGGTTGACCATATTCTACCGGCTGTCCATTTTTTACCAATACTTTTTCCACTGTTCCTTCATATTCACTTTCAATCTCATTCATTAATTTCATCGCTTCTATGATTGCAACTGTCTGCCCTTTTTTTATCACATCACCTTCTTTAATAAAAGGCTCTGCATCTTCTGAAGAAGCAGCATAAAAAGTTCCTACAAGTGGAGATTTAATGAATATTCCTTCTTCTAAATTATCAACTTCAGAATTCTCCATTTGTTGTACGACATTTTTTTCTTTCATTGGCATGTTTATTGTTTCTACTTCTTCTTTTCCCATAAATATTTTAAGATTTTCTTCTTCGTAAGAAAATTCAGTAAGTCTAGAAGAAGAAACTTCTCGTATTAATTTTGTTATTACTTCTATATCCATCTTTTTCCTCTCTACCTGTGATATTTTTTAAGAAGTAAAGTTGCATTATGTCCTCCAAACCCTAATGAATTACTAAGTGCATACTCTATTTGTTTTTCTATTGGTTCTTCTATTGCATAATTAAGATTACATTCCGCATCTAAATTTTTCGTTCCTACTGTCTGATGTATATATCCTTCTTCCATACTTTTGATGCAAGTAACAAACTCCACTGCTCCTGCTGCACCTAAAAGGTGTCCAATCATTGATTTTGTTGAATTCACAACTACATTTTCTGCTGCCTCTTTAAATACTTTCTTTATAGCTCTTGTCTCAAATAAATCATTATGATGGGTACTTGTTCCATGTGCATTAATATAATCTACATCGGAAGGATTGATTTCGCCTTCCTTTAATGCTAATTCCATTGCCTTAGCCGCACCACTTCCATCTTCCATTGGCGATGTAATGTGATAGGCATCACAAGTTGCCCCGTAACCTACCACCTCTGCATAAATGTGTGCTCCTCTTTTTGTTGCATGGGACAGTTCTTCCAAAACAACAATTCCAGCACCTTCTCCAATAACAAAACCGCTTCTGTCTTTATCAAACGGGATAGATGCACGCAGTGGATCTGTTTCTTCCGTTAATGCAGTCAGACTCGTAAATCCTGCCACGGCTGTAGGACAGATAGAACTTTCACATCCTCCTGCCACCATCACATCTGCATCTGAACATTGAATTGCTCTATATGCATCTCCGATAGAGTGGGTTCCAGTTGCACATGCAGTTGTAACACTCGTACATTTTCCTTTCAGCCCGAGCTGAATTGCAACATTTCCTGCAGCCATATTCGATATCATCAATGGTACCATCAATGGATTGACTTTTGACGGCCCTCTGTTTAATATGGTGCTATATTCTTTTTCTATCGTCTGAAGACTTCCAATACCAGACCCTACCACTGTTCCTACACGATATGGATCTTCCTTTGTCATATCGATTCCAGCATCCTTAAACGCTTCTTTTGCAGCCGCAACTGCATACTGTGAGAATCCTCCCATTCTTTTCGATGCCTTAAAATCCATATGATCTTTTGGCGAAAAATTTTTCACTTCTGCAGCCAGTTTTACCTTATATTCCGACGTGTCAAATTTTGTGATAGGACTAATTCCTACTACATTATTTTTTATTGCACTCCAGAATTCCTCTACCGTATTTCCTATAGGAGTAACAACTCCTATTCCTGTTACTACTATTCGTCTTTTCATTCTTCTCTCCTACATTACCATTCCGCCGTCTACATGGAGCACCTGTCCTGTAATATAAGATGCACCATCAGATGCTAAAAATGCTGCTGCTTTTGCTACATCTTCTGGTTTACCAAAACATCTCAATGGAATGTGATCTACAACACCCTCTTTGACTTTATCAGAAAGACAGTCTGTCATATCTGTATTTATAAATCCCGGTGCGATTGCATTCACTGTAATATTTCTGGAAGCAAGCTCTTTTGCTGCTGACTTTGTAAGACCTATTATCCCTGCCTTTGATGCTGCGTAATTCGCCTGTCCTGCATTTCCTGCAACTCCAGACACCGACGAAATATTTATGATTCTTCCCGCTTTTTGTCTTATCATTTTTCTGGCTGCAAATTTCATACATTGAAATGTCCCTTTTAAATTCAAGTTGATTACAGATTCAAAATCTTGTTCTGTCATTTTTATCAACAAACCATCTTTTGTAATCCCTGCATTGTTCACAAGAATATCTATTTTTTCACATTTACTTGCAACATCCTCAAAAAACTTTTCACATGCTTGAAAGTCTGACACATCACACCGCATGATTTCAGCCTTTCCACCTTCTTTTAAAATCTGCTCTTTTAGATTTTCAGCCTTTTCTTCTGAACCATTATAATTGATAATCACAAAAGCCCCCTGCCTTGACAATTCCAAAGCGATGGCTCTTCCAATTCCTCTGGAAGCACCTGTCACTACAGCTGTTTTTCCAATTAACATTTATGCCTCTCCTTTCAGCTCTCTGCATGTTTTGTCCAACTCTTCCATTGTACCTATCTGAAATACTCTGACACTTTTGTCAATCTTTTTAATAAAACCAGAAAGTGTTTTTCCCGGCCCTATTTCGATAAATGTGTCCACACCATCTTCAATCATATTTTCCACGCTCTGCTGCCATAAAACACTGGATGATACCTGTTTTTTTAATAAACCTTTTATTTTTTCTTTATCCGTAATCTTTTGGGCTGTAACATTAGTGACATATGGAATAACAGGCTCATTCCATTTTATGTTGTCAAGTTCCTTTTTCAACTCACTTCCTGCTTCTTCTAAATATGGCGAATGAAAAGGTCCACTGACATTTAATGGAATTATTTTTCTAGCTCCTGCTTCAACAAGATATTTTTCTGCTTCTTTCACCGCTTTTTGCTTACCTGTAATTACCGTCTGACTTGGACAGTTATAATTCGCAACAAACACTTCCTCTATGTCTTTTACAACATCAAAAACTTTTTCACCAGAAATTCCAAGTACTGCTGCCATTGCGCCCTCTCCTTTGGGAACTGCTTTTTCCATCAGAATTCCTCTTTTTCTTACAGCACATATCGCCTCTAGATCATTCATTGCTCCTGTCATAGCAATTGCACAATATTCACCTAAACTTAAACCTGCAGTAATATCTGCTTTCAGTCCTTTTTCTTCTGCAGTCCGCGCCATAGCAAGACAGACAGCTACCATTGCCACTTGTGTATATTCAGTAAGATCCAGTAATTCATTCTTTTCAAAACAAAGTGCTTTCAAATCCAGATGAAGCATTTTTGAAGCTTGATCAATCAAGTTTTTTGCTGTTTGGCTTTGCGCATAAAAATCTTTTCCCATACCTGCTTTCTGAGCACCTTGCCCTGGAAATACAAATGCAGTTTTACCCATGGTACCTACTTCCTTCCATCAATGTCTCTGCTTCTTTTACAATTGAACTTATCAAGTCTTTACATGATTTTTCTTCTTTCACAAGACCCGCAATCTGACCTGCCATAATACTTCCATTTATAATATCCCCTTCCACAACAGCTTTTCTTAAGCCGCCAAGTGTAAGGTATTCCAATTCTTCAAAAGATGCACCTTCTTTTTCCTTTTTCAAGTAATCTTTTGTCATCTGATTGCGAATACTTCTCACAGGATGACCAGTAGATCTTCCTGTCACTTTAGAATCAATATCTTTTGCTTTCAAAATTGCTTTCTTGTAATTTTCATGTACCTGAGACTCTTGGGTAACAACAAAACATGTACCCATCTGTACAGCTTCTGCCCCCAGCATAAAAGCTGCGGCCATGCCACGGCCATCCGCTATTCCTCCTGCTGCAATCACTGGAATCTTAACCGCATCTGCAATTTGTGGTACCAGTGTCATTGTAGTGCTTTCTCCTATGTGTCCACCCGCTTCTGTACCCTCTACTACAAGTGCATCGGCCTTGAAATGCTCCATTCTTTTTGCCATTGCCACTGATGCAACAACAGGAATTACTTTTATTCCTGCTTCTTTCCAAAGTTTCATATATTTCTCTGGGTTTCCTGCGCCTGTTGTAACAACAGGTACTTTTTCTTCTGCAATCACCTGTGCAACTTCATCTGCATACGGACTTAACAACATCACATTTACACCAAATGGTTTATCTGTTCGTTCTTTCATTTTTTTTATCTGGTCTTTCACCCAACTTGCCGGAGCATTTGCTGCACCGATCATTCCAAGTCCTCCTGCATTGGATACTGCAGACGCCAGATGGTATTCAGCAACCCATGCCATTCCTCCCTGAATGACTGGATATTTGATTTCCAGTAAACTACTCACTCTTGTTTTCATTTTTTACCCTTCCTGACTTTTTTCACTAGTCTGTAAGATAATTCACAACATCTCCAATCGTCTGAAGCTGTTGTAGGTCATCTGATGGAATCTCTTTGCCAAATTCTTCTTCAAAAGACATTACCATTTCAAATAAATCCAAGGAATCTGCTCCAAGATCATCCTTAAATGATGTCTGTTCTGTTAAGCCTTCTTTGTCTACTCCTAACTCTTCTGCTACAATAGTTTTTACTTTTTCTAACATAATTTTAATTTCCTTTCATTTTAACTAATTTATGTAATCCCAAAGGGAAGTTACCACTGTGTTAATGTTGCACCCCATGAAAGTCCTGCACCAAACCCTGCCATAACAATCCTCATTCCTGGTTTTAGCATTCCTTTTCTGTTCCACTCATCAAGAACGAGTGGAATACTTGCAGATGATGTATTACCATATTCTTCTAAATTCATCGGAAATTTTTCTATTTCTACTCCCAGTCTTTTTGCAACTGCTTGAACAATTCTTTTGTTTGCCTGGTGGAGAATAAAATAGTCTATTTCAGAAACATCCATATTATTTTTTCTAAGCAATTCCAGAATAGAATCCGGAACACTTCTCACTGCAAATTTAAATACCTCCTGTCCATTCATCTTGATATAATCTCTTCGAGAACAGGTCAACGCCTCTCCTTTTTTTCCTTCTGAATGAGAAACCATAGAAAATATTCCAGTTCCTTCTGCTTTTATCAAAACTGCTCCTGCACCATCTCCGAATAAAATACAGGTACTGCGATCACTATAATCAACCAGATGCGACAGTGTTTCTGAACCAATTACCAATACTGTTTTGTATAATCCTGCTTCGATATATGCTTGTGCTGTATTATAAGCATACAAAAAACCTGTACATGCTGCGTTCAAATCAAAACATGAGGAATTAAATGCTCCTAATTCTCTTTGTACTTCACAAGCTGTACATGGAAGAAGTCTTTTGGGTGAAAATGTTGACACAAGAATCAGATCGATCTCACTTGAATCCATCTTTGCCATCTGTAGCGCCCTTCTGGCTGCTTTTACAGCCATACTGACCGTATCATCCACGTCTGCAAAATGTCTCTTTCTAATTCCAGTCCTTTCTTGAATCCATTCATCATTTGTATCTACTAGTTTTGACAATTCCTGATTATCTATGACCTTTGATGGAGCATACGCTCCGGTTCCACATATATGTCCTTTCATAATTTTACTCCGTAATATACTTTGATTTCCAAATAATTAGACAATCAAATATATACTACTTTTCCAAAGCTTTGTCAATACAAATATTTGAATTTCAAAGTATTGTTTTTTAATATACATAATTTTCTATTAAAAAAACTCCTATGATTTACAAAACCATAAGAGTTTCTATTCTATTCTTTTCTTATTTATTTTTTAGACTTACGCTATTCACAACATAAATACCTACTGCTACTAATATAAGCGCTGCCATATTTTTTAAACTAAAAGCCTGTGCACCTTCTTTAAGTAATAATGCGGAAAGTAATACTCCAATTACCGGATTCATAAATCCATACACGGTAACTTTAGATACAGGATTATATTTCAATAAAATTCCCCATATAGAATACGCTGCTGCCGAAACAAACGCAAGATATACAAGCATTCCTATTCCTGCAATATTAATCTGTGTTAATTTTCCATCCATTAAAAAACCGATTATTATAAGTATTACACCCCCAACACCAAACTGATATCCACTTAACATGACCGGATTGAAGTCTTTTGAATATTTTTTAAGGTAAATAGACGATAATGCATAAGAAGTTGCCGAAATAAGCATAAATCCTTCTCCACTTAACGTAACGTCAAAATCAATCCCTCCACCATTTATATTTGCAAGAATTACACCTGCAAATCCTATAAGACATCCGATTGTCTTCTGTGCAGTCAAATGCTCCTGATGAAAAATCAAACTAGCCGCCAAAATTGCAATCAATGTATTTGTGCCGGTAATAATTGCTCCTTTTACACCAGTAGTATGTGCCAGTCCAACATAAAAGAAAAAATATTGAATAACAGTCTGGAACATGCAAAGTTTTAATATACTACCTGTTGCCGCTTTAGATGGTAACAGAACAGTTTTCTGCATAAAACTTCCGATAATTATTGTTAATATCCCTGCAAGTACAAATCGAAGACCGGCAAACAAAATTTGTGTTCCTATATCCGCCGAAGAAATTTTAAAAAGAGAATATCCAATTTTAATACATGGAAATGCGCTTCCCCATAAAGTGCAGCATACAAGGGCAAGAAGTGCTACTATCCATCCTTTTGTAAGTATCTGTTTTTTCGATTTCATATAAACTAGTTCCTCCTCGTTTGCAATTTAAAATCGAATCATCATTTAAAACGCTTTCTCAAGATCTGATAAAATTCTTTCTATTAAATCAAAAAAATTGGCTCTCTCTTCTTCAGACAATTTCATAAGTGACCTGCACTCAGCTTCCAAAACAGCTCTTATATGTATATCACAAAATTTTTCTCCTTTAACCGTAAGACGTATCTCTTTCTGCTTTCTTGAACCTTCGGCAAATGTAAGAT